>JAKPKF010000111.1 GCA_029553845.1 bacterium
TCGTGTGCTTCGGTTTCAGCCATTCCCTTTAGGACTTTATAGAGATCTTCAAGTAGAGGAGGTTTTTTTGTTTGTGTAGCTGGGTCGAATGTTATTCCTTTCTCTCTGTATGTAAGTATTAACGCTCTGTCTAAAATAGACTCTTCGACATTGTTTAGTCCTCCAAAGAGAACTTTAAAAAAGCCATGTAATGCAAGAAGTTTCATCCTTAATTCATCATCTCCTTCATCTTTTACACCAGAGAGTTCAAATGGATTCATCTTGTTACCTTTGTCCTGCGAGAAAGATATGTAAGAGCCGTTTACAGCAGTACACAGTGCTTCGTATTCTCTTTCAGGGTCAATGATAATTATCTCTGTTCCAAGCATTAGGCTTCTAACAGCCTCAAGTTTTACGAAATAGCTTTTTCCTGCTCCTGATTTAGCAAATACAACAGTATTTGCATTTTCAAGCTCAAAACGGTCAAAGATGACAAGACTCTTGTTATGCAGGTTAATTCCATACATGATTCCATGGTCCATTGTTAACTCTGAGGAAACAAATGGGAATGTAGTAGCAATGGATGTAGTATCCATATTTCTTGTTATGTATAGTTTGTCTACTCCGATTGGTTGTGTACTTATGAATCCCTGTTCTTGTTGCAAGGTAGCTGGTCTTGCAGTTACATTCATTGCGGCAAATGTAGAGATTACATTACGAGAATATTTCTCGAGTAATTCTTTATTTCTAGCATATATTGTTACATACATAGCAAAGTGGAAGAATTTCTCTGTACCCTCTGCTATTGAATCTTGAAGCTGTTGTGCATCTGAAAGTGCTACTTTCAACGAAGGATCTACAACTTTCCTATCTTCCATCTGAGAGTAGAGTGATGCTTCCATTTCTCCTATCTTTTTCTTTAATTTCTCCAGAATTGTTTTCGAATCCACTGGGTAGTAGAAGGTACTAATTCTAAGAGAGTGCTCAAAATTGACAATTGGTGAAAGCCAGTTTGGGCCGACAAAACGTGGATAACCACTTATGAAAAGTGTTCTGGCATAGTAATCTCCAATTTGTAAATCATTGAAATCTACCTCTAAATCAATTGGAGCTATTATGTCCTGTATTGTTAAATCTTTCGCAACGATATCTACATCGGTATATGTACTTTCATATCTTTGTTTTTCTTCTTCAAGTTTTTCTTTTCCAGAAAGTTTGTCCATCAATTTTAATAGTGGATTTACTTTCTTTTTCTCTTCTGCAGGATCATTGTATCTCTGAGTATCTTTAATCTTCTTGGTGCTTTCTGTATCCTCTGTTTTAACCTCTTCTTTGAATGTACTGAATTTTGTTTGTACTTCTTTCTCCTTTAACTGCTGGGTAGTTTTACTGTCAAATATTCTGTTGTAGTTGTTGTTATTCTCTGTCATCTTCTTCTTCTGGGTTATATATTGTATATATTTCTGTTAAAAGCTCCTTGGTAGTTAATTGGTGACCCATAAGACCCATTCGTCCAAGCTGTTTAAGTATATGGTCTCTTTTGGGTTGAAGAAATATTTTAGCTTTTTCAATCAACTGTTCTGTTTGTAATCTTGATGCCTCTTCCTGTTCATCTTTATTCTTTTTAGATTTGAATATGTTTGTATTTGGTAGGTAGGAACCTTGACTGTAAGGAATTATGATGTAGAAGGATTTATCTAAGACATCATTTTGAACTATTAATTTCTGTATAAACGAAGTATATATTTCTAATTGTTTTTTTAATCCTTCACTCATTGAATCTGTTTTCTTTGAACGAAGATATTCCACATAGTTTGTGATATCTATTCTTCGTGTTCGGATGAGGATTTGTATTCTGAAATTGAGAGAGTTAAGAAGTCCGGCAAATGCATATATCTTGTTATCTTGTTCGTACTCTGCAAGAAGGTCAAAGTTTATTGCAGATGTTTGAATAACCATTGATACTACACCACCTTTAGTAACGATTAAGTCATCTCTGATGTCTTTTACCTCTATGTGCTCTTGTGTCGAGTTTATGGCTCTTGCCCTTGCCTTGTTGTCCACTTCAGATGTTATTAATTTTAATTGGTAATTTTACATTTTTATCCACTAGAATCAACTGTACCTTCGGAAATTGGTATTGTGGATGTTGAAATTCAAGGGTATATATGCCAGGATCCCACATTTTATTTGTAAGAAAGTATCCATTTGGTCCAGTTTTGTTAGCGTACAGCACTTTTCCTTTTTTATCCCTTAAATATGCTATTACATTTGGAATTGGTGTCATATTTTTTGTACAAAGCCATATATTTATATTTCCTGGAAGAGAATCTAGCGTTTTAATACTAAATTGGTAGGCGGAAATATTCTCGCTGTTAATTTGCAGAAAGGAAGCAGGAGTTGCTGTAACTGGTTGTTTGACTTGTTCCTCCTGTTTTTCAGTTGGTTCTGGTATCTGCGTTGCTCCAATTATCTTCGGTTTCTCTGGAGTTTCTTTGTGTACCAATGTTCCTTCTTTAGTTGGTTTAATTAATGGTTTTGCTCTCTCATCTCTAATCTTTTTGTTCATCCATACTCTTTGAGTAGGGGAAGTTATTGCAGTTACATAATTTTTAAGAAAGAGGTCAGCATCTTGGTCATTAATTGGTACTAATGCAAGAAAGATCCCTGCTCCAGATGAAAAAATGAAAATTGGAATGCCAAGAATACCTGGAATTATTCCTTTAACAGTGAGATATATCATTAGTCCTCCGAACCCAAGCCCTATGGCTAGGTATGCAAATTCTTTTAAAGTAAACTTGGTAAAGAGTTTGAACTCTATATCTAATATATTTTGTGGTATTGGATGTTGTCTCATTAAGGCAGTTTTAACTATTTTCTTCATTTAGTTTACCAGAATATTGGGAAAAGTTTTAGATGTAATATAATAAAGAATGGAAGATATAAAAAAGAGTGTGGAAAACCTAGAAAAGTTTAGGACTTTGATGGGTGCATCATTAAAAAAAGATGACATTAAAAGGATTTGGGGAAAGAGTTTCCTAAGAGAATCCAAGGAGAAGTATGAACAAAATGTGAATGAGATAGTAAAAGGGAAATTAGAATATGCAGAAAATATAGTTAAAGTATTAAAAATTTTTAATTGGGTTAAATTCATAGGAGTATCTGGTTCAGTTGGAGCAGGATTTGCAAAAGAGGAAGATGACATTGATATACTTGTTGTTGTAAAAGATGGAACAGCATGGGTATACAGAGGACTGATATCTATAGCTAATCTTTTCCATAACAAAATTAGAGCAAAAAGGCATAAAGTAATTAAAAACAAACTCTGTTTAAACATGATATGTGAGGAGAGAGGTTTGAAATTCGACAATGACATATTTAATTTCCATGAATTAATGTTTCTTGTCCCTATATACAATGAGAAGTATCTTAATTTTATTTACTCAAACAATCTTTGGTTAAGAGAGTCATATTTTGTAAAGAAAGATTTGTTGTATACCAAAATTTCTAGAGGAAAAAATGCTAATTTTTTTATTAAATTTCTAAATACTGTTTTCTATCTACTTCAGATATCTTTTATGTATATTTCAAATCATAAGCCAGATTTAAAAAGGATAAAAAGAAATTACAAGAAAGGAAGAATAGAGTTTTTTGAAGAAGATTTTAAAAAGGAAAAGCTAGAAGATTATTTAAAGTAAAGCACAGAGTGGACAAAAGGGATCTTCTATACCTGTTAATGCTCTCATTTGGAATATTGCAGTGATATTGAGCTTAAGTAATCTTTCTTTTTGGCTTAAACCATCACGAATTAATTCAGCATTAAGACTTTCTAAGTTGGATAGGCATATCAATTGTCTAATATCTGCATAATCTCGAATATTACCTTCCTTCTCTGGATTACTCTCTCTCCACTCTTTTGCAGTAAGTCCAAAAAGAGCGACGTTCAAAACATCTGCTTCGTTTGCATATACAAAAGTTTTTTGTTTCTTGGTAACTAATTGTGGCACGATATTTTCCTTTATTGATCTAGTATGTATTTTGTAATTTACTTTTGCTAATGTTCGTGTCAAATTCCAATCCAAAGAATTTCTTCTAGATTCATCTTCTTTCAATCTTTGAAATTCTTTTATAAGGTATAGCTTAAACTCAGGTGATATCCATGAAGCAAATTCAAAGGCAATATCTTTGTGTGCATATGTACCTCCGCCATATTTACCAGGTTTCGATATTATCCCGATAGAAGATACATTCCTGATCCATTGCTTTGGTGTTATCACAAATGCATTTGTACCTGCTTGGGATTTAAACCCGTCGAATTCGACGGGTTTAAAATTCGCATTGTTAATCTTTTCCCATAAACCAAGGAATTCTAAGGTGCTCTTGTTTCGTAACCAGTTTTTAATAATATCATCGGGATGAAGAGTATTTTTGTACTTAGCTATGCTGGTGAGGGATATATAGTCTTGATTATTTTTTACAATCAATTCTATATCTTCACCTTTTACTTGTATGATTTGTTTTTTCATATACTGTAGTGTATATGGTGATTATGAAACTTTGATTAAATGAAATAAAAGTTTTAAAGGGGTCGAATTCGATTCCTCTAAAAACAGAGCTACCGTAAGGGAGTATTGATAAAATAGAAAAAATCGAGAGTGCTAAATAGAGTTCAAATCAATTAACTGTGCCTGTTTTAATATATTTTTTGGTAATTCATCATATTTTATTATTGTAATGAATGTTTGTTGTTTAACTATATTCTTTTTGTCGAAAATTATTTTTGTATTTTTGTTATCTAATTCAGAAGAGATATCATCTAAAAGAAGTATTGGGTAGTAACCAAGCTCCGAATTAATTAAATCCTGAACTTTAAAAAGTAACTGCCCAATTGCTAATCTTTTCTCTCCACGAGAGCCAAATCTTTTTATATTTTTCCCATTAATAATATCCCAATCATCTCTATGTGGCCCAATATTTGTATATCCTGTCGCAATATCTCTTTTTTTTGAATTCTCAATTTCGTTTTCTAGAGAATCTTTCTTGTTTGAGTGTATATAGTCAATATGGAATTTCCCAAAGGAAAGTTCCCGAGAAATTTTTTCTCTGTTTTTTTGAATATCTTTAGATAATTTTACAAATTCATTTGTCCAGAAATTCAGTTGAGGGTCATTTCTTGCAATTATTCCTTTTTCATAGAATTTCTTTGACAATTTTTTAAGATATGCATTCCTTTGTCGAAGTACTTTCTTAAACTGAGCTAATGTCTCGCTGTATTCATAGTCGATTTTAGATATGACTTCATCAAGGAAGTCTCTTCTCTTTGACGGAGAGATCATTAGGATTTCAATTTGCTCAGGATTGAAGATTATTGAGGCATGTCGTTCGAAGAACTTCTTTGGCGTAGTAGTGTGGTTATCTATTTTAAAAACTCTCTTGGAATTATCTTTCATAAATGAGTAGGTTTTCTCGTCCTCTACAATTTCTATTCTAGAGAATTTTTCATTTTCATCTTGTTCAGTGTTGATGTAATCATCCGAGGATGTCCATGGGGAAGTGCCGTTTGTGATTATGTGTATGGCTTCAAGTACGGTGCTTTTTCCTTTGGCATTGTCACCATGTAATACTACAATATTGTTTGTAATATCCAAGTCAAGATCTTTGAATTTTCTGTAATTTGTTAATTTGATTTTTGTAATCATTATGTTTTCAATATGGCTAAGAAAGCTTCTTGTGGAATATTTACTTTTCCAATTTTCTTTAATCTCTCTTTTCCTTTTTTCTGTTTTTCAAGTAATTTCTTTTTTCTAGAGTAATCTCCTCCATAGAGTTTCGCAGTTACATCCTTTCTAAATGCACTAACATCTTCTCTTGCTATGATTTTGGAATTAATAGCTGCTTGTAGGGGAATTGGAAACTGTTGTCTTGGAATTACTCTTTTCATCTCTGCTAGTAGTTTTGTAGCCTTGGAACGGGCTTCATCTCTTACCTCTAAGAAGCTTAGGGCAGGGATTTCTTCATGATTTACGATGATTGAAACTTTTACAATGTCTGCTGGGAAGAAGTCTATGAATTCATACTCCATAGAGGCATATCCACTTGTTAAGTTTTTCATCTGATCAAAGAAGTTTGAGATGAGAGAGGCAAGGGGAATGTCATACTCTAAGGCTATATATTGGTCTCTCATTTTAAGTTCACTTGTATTGGTTGTAAGGTATTTTGTATTTACATATTCGCCTCTTCTGGCTTGGCATAGTTTCATTAGGTCTCCCATATATTTGGATGGAGTGAGTATTTCTGTTCTTACCCATGGTTCTCTAATTTCCTTTATGCCTGAAGGGTCTGGAAGTTCTTGTGGTGTTTGTATAGATATTTCTTCTCCTGCTGTTGTTGTGACTTTGTACTCTACTGTGGGGGCTGTAATTATGAGGCTGGCGTCGTACTCTCTCTCTAGTCTTTCTTGCACGATTTCCATATGTAGTAGGCCTAGAAAGCCACATCTGAATCCTGATCCAAGAAGATTAGATCTTTGGTCTGTGAATGTTAGAGATGCGTCATTTAATGCTAATTTGTTTAATCCTGTTTTAAGGTTGTCGTACTCATCTGAATCTGTTGGGAAGAAGGTTGCAAATATATTTGGTTTAGGTGTTTTGTATCCTGCCAGTGGTTGTGTATCTTCTCTGTCAGAAACTGTATCTCCTACTGTAAAGTAGCTAATGTCTTTAAGTCCTGTAGCTATGTATCCAACTTCTCCTGTATTTAATCCCCCAGTTTCTTCTAAGTCTGGTGTGAACATTCCAATTTCCGTTGGTCTGAAGGTTTGTTTTCTTTGAAGGATATTTAATTCAATTGGTTTTCCATGTATATGTTTTATTCTCCCATCAAAGATTCTTACAGCTACGACTACACCTCTATGTTCGTCGTAGAAGGAGTCAAAGATAAGAGCTTTTAATGGTTTGTTAGGGTCTCCAACTGGAGGGGGGACTTGTTCTACTATGCGGTCAAGAAGTTGGTCTACATTTAATCCTGTTTTGCCAGAGACTTTAATGATTTCATCTTTAGAAAAGCCAAGTAATTCTGTAATTTCTTTCTCTCTTTCTTCTATATCTATTCCATCTAAATCTATCTTGTTTAAAACAGGGATTAGTTTTAACCCTAATTCTAGAGCTTTCTTTGTATTAGATATTGTTTGTGCTTGTATCCCTTGGCTAGCATCTACAAGTAATATTGCTGCTTCGCATGCGGCAAGAGAACGAGATACTTCGTAGGAGAAATCCACATGTCCTGGTGTATCTATTAGGTTAAGTTGGTATCCTTTCCATACCATATTGCATGCTTGAAGTTTTATTGTAATTCCCTTCTCTTGTTCCAAGTCCAATCTATCTAAGACTCTAGATTTTCTTTTCTCGTGGGAAAGATCTGTATGTGTAGCTTCGAGTATTCTGTCCGCGAGGGTAGATTTGCCATGATCTATATGGGCAATGATTGAGAAATTTCTAATTTTTTCTAACATAGATGGATTATATCCTAATACAGAGGATTTTTGTATTGTTTAGATATCTGACTTAACTGTTAGATGCATTTCAAATTCTTCGGAGAATTGTACTCCTGAGAGATTCTCAATTGCCAAAAACATAATTGTAGATTTTCCTGGATCCATGGTTATCTCTTGTGGATATGTATTGTTTGATTCATCTTGAAGCTTATATGGATGGTCATTTATTATCACAGAGATATTTGATTTTGTTGGCGATTTTGTTTGTCCATACAAAACAATGGTTTGTTGTTCTTGAGTGTTGTTTTTAAGCTCAATTATTGGCTTAGAGTAACTGTCTGATGCTCGTTTGTTTAGTGTAGTAGAGTATGTGTAATCTCCCTCTTCATTTTTAACCAGATATTCACTTCTAATAATTTCATGCTTACCCTCTACGAGTGTAAATGACACATCTTCGTTTGAGGATACTCCAAGGACATTCAGTTTTTCAAAAGTTTTTGTTATTGGAGAGAGATTGAAAACTGTAAGAGTGGGGATTATGAACAAAAGGGCTAAAAGGCCTAGGGCAAAAGGCTCTAATATCTGTCCTACTACTTTTTTGAATTGTGGGCTTCTTAGTTTGCTGGGCATATTAAAAATATTTTTTCTCTATTGGGTATATCTTATCAGTTTCTAATTCAAATGTCTTGATTGTGAAAAGAGTTACCAAAAAAGCAATAACTCCTGAAGTTATTGCAATCCATGGGTATGTATTTCCCTGTATGCTATGAGTTATTGTAATTGCAGTTGCGAGCCAAAGGAATGCACACCAGATGAATGTCTTGAGAAAAGATGTGTCTTTTTTTGTAATCCAATTAAGAAGATTCAATCTTGTCATTTTTATTATTGTTTTTGGATTATTGTGCGTTGCTGCGTAAAGGTATGTTTTAATTATGAAGTAGATAATTGGGAGTAACAGAAAAAGAATCATTGTAAGGTTAGACATGGAGTTTACAAAAAGGGTTGTCTCTGAATCAGTAAAATATATCTGGACTGAAAAGATTCCAGAGATATCATTATCTATATTAAACTGAAGGTCGTAAAGAACACTTGTAACAAATATACCCAGAAATTTACCAACAATCATCAATATTGCTGGTATTACGGATATTTTAAGCGCCCTTCTTAGCAGTTTTGACATTATTTGGGGTCAGTTTGTTTAATTTTTTAGAAAGACGAGACTTAATGCGGTCTGCTTTCTTATTCTTTATAACATTTTTTTTAGCAGCTTTGTCAAGAACTTTGTAAACATTTTTTAGTGTTATTTTTGCCTCTGTATCTTTTCCATCTTTAATCAGAGAATCTGTTTTTTTTACGGCTTTTTTTATTCTATTCTTAAATCTGTCGTTGACTTTTTCTCTTTTCTTAGTTTGTCTTAAATCTTTAATAGATGTCTTTAAATTTGGCATTGTTAATACATGTAATTTAAACTTGTGAATCAAGGTATTATATATATTATTCTTTTGTTTGTAAACAATTTGTTTTGTTGTTAAACTTTTTAAATGGAGAGAAGTAGAAAAGTAAAAATTTTTCTTAGTTTTTTAGTATTTTTACTAATTTCCGGTGGTGCAGTTTTTTCTTTTTTGAATTATTCTCCAGATAAAGATACAAATGATGAAGTTTTGGGAAATCAAGATCTCTATTCCGTTCCAAGGATTACAAGCTTGGCTCCTATCTCTGTGTATGAGGGAGAGGAGTATATATATATGGTTAAGGTGACAGATAATGATACGGAGATGGAAGATATAGCGATAAATTTACTTGAGGGACCAAGTTGGTTGGGAGTGTCGGAATTGAAAATATCTGGTACAGCACCATTTGGAAGTGTTGGAACATACAGGCTTGTAATTAGGGTCTCTGATGGAGATAATTCTTCTGTGCAAGAGAGTTATATTTTAGTAGAAGCAAAAGATGAGTAAGAAGATATTTATGATATTAGGAGCGGTCTCTTTTTTAGTAACTATTTTGTCATCTGTTATGCTTTTCGTAAAAGAGGCAAACAGTATTGATTTAGTAGGATATATTAGGAAGGATTGTGTGCCTTACAATGTGTTTGTAGAGAAAGGGGAGAAGGAATATTCTGTCAAGATTAGTTGGGTTACAAAGGCAGAGTGTGTAGGATTTGTTTTGTATGGGAATAGTAGTAATTCATTAGATTTAGTAGCTGTAGATTTAACAAATAAAGCGAAATCTAAAACTCATGAGGTGGTGTTAGAGAATATATTGAGTTCAGAGCACTACTATTTTTTGATAAATTCTGGAGAAAAGAGTTATGGTTCGAACGGTTCACCTGTTATCTTTTCTTCTGATTCACTTTAGAAATTTTATTTATTATTTTTTCTTCGAAATATTTCTTCGGTTTAAAGATTTTCCAAGTAGTCATTTCTGCTCCCTTGAAGGCAGGTGTCTCTATGAGCTTTTCTGCTAGTACTCTGCCAGAAGGTTTGCTGTATATGTACCATCCAAATGTAATTGTTAGAATTCCGAGTATGACTTTCGAGATTACGGAGTCAAAGATACCTGTTTGTGGAATATCTTCATCTGGATTAACTGGAACTTCTGGAATTTCTTCCTCAGGATTATCGCAATCCTGTTGTACTAGAAGTGTGGCAGTAGCTCTCAGAGATGATGGGTCTGCGGGAATTTGCTGTGGGGTTAGAATTACTTCGTTTGTATTTTTTCCTGTTAATGCATTTCCACCAGCTATAGCGTTAAAGGTTATCGTCAATGCTTGATTACTGTTTACTATCCATGGTTCTGTTTTAGTCCATACTATCTCTTGCGTACTTCCTATTGTGCTGACGGTTACATAATTTGAGTCGGTAACCACAACATTATTTATCTTTGATGAGTTAGCTACATATGTAAACCCGAGAGGGAGTTTATCCTTAACAGAGGTTATCCCTTGAGATATTGTTCCTCTGTTAGTAGAGGTAAGGGTAAATGTGACAGAGTTGTTTGGAGCTACTCTTTCTACACACTGTTCGCTTGCGGTTTTGGCAATGGTAAAGTTAGATTCTTCTGTTGTATCTGCTTCTGGATTTTCTACATGGGATGAAGTTTCAGGGAATGTAATTGCTTTTGAAACGGATCCTAGAGATTTACCGTTTTCTAATACAGTTGCGGTTATTGTTAATTCCCCTTTGTGATTATCTAACTGAGAAAAACTTTTCACTTCGGTAAAGTTTAATGAATTGTAGAGGTCTTGCTCTACGATTTCAATCTCTCCCTTTGTTTTATTCGCAGTAAATCCTTCTTTCATAGAGAGGGTTGGGAAGTTATTACTAAAGGAGAATTTCAGTGTAACTTTTGCCTCATCTGTTATATTGCTCGCATTTATCTTTATCTTTGCAATTTTAAGCTTTGTATCTACTGTTCTTGTTTGAATTTGAATCCCTGAAACATTCTTTACTCCGTCTTGTGCTACTTCGATTAATCTTCTACAAAGAGGGGAGTTAATCTGCTCTCCAGTGGATGTTTTGCCTGTTGCAACGATATTTAGGGTAGTAATACCAGAAAGATCAGCAATGGATTTTGTGATGGAGAGTTTGTCTGTAGATATGGTGTCTGGTAATTTTGTTTCATTATTTATGGTGAATTGGTAGTCTATATATTCTTGATTAAATTTCGCCTCAACTGAAAGTACATCATTTGCAGAAACCTTTCCAGTTACAATCTTTCCGGTAGAGTCCTTGATTACCATTTCAGTACATCTGGAGTCCAGTATTGATGGTAGCTGACATATTTGGTAGAGGTCCTGTTCTGTAGTGCTATTTAGTATGTTTACAGAGAGCTTACTAGTAGAACAAGCAGCCTTGCAGGTTTGAGTACTTGGAACGGTAACAGTTTCAAAAATGAATCCTCTTTTTGGATCTCCACATTCTGATACAACGCTTGGATCTATGTAGTAACATCCACATGTAGTTTGTTTAATTTCGTCATCTTTGGAAGTATCTGCGATGGAGTAGAAGTAGATTGCCACTGCAACGAGTGCAAGTCCAAGAATTCCAGTTATGATTAACAATATTTTAACTGTTTTGCTGGTTTTCTTTTTTGTTGTTACTTTTATCTCTTCTTCCATTAGGGCAGAGGGTGTATTAAAGAATATGCCTTTTTAAAGTTTAAGTTAAGATGGGAAGGGTGTCAATTACAAGTAAGGACATATTAATGTAAGTCCTAACATACCATCTATTTTTCCAGTCTTTATTTGGTAATCTAGGTTAGAGAGTTTAGTATACAGAAGCTTTATCTTCTCCATGTCATATCTATCAATGATGCCAAGTATTGGATACAGAGAGAATGGAGCTACTTTCATAATAGAGCATATTTCTGCAAAACTTTTCTTTTGTTTTTTAAGATGCTTTGCCATTGTTATTAATCTGAGGTTTCTTGCGAGCATTGAGAGTATGAAATTGGGGTCTGTATTTTGTGAATAGAGCTTTTCAAGGATTTCTACACTTCTTTCTTTTTTCTCTGAATTTATGGCATCTACCAATTTCCAAATATCTTCCTCTAGAGTATCTGTGGTTAAAATATCTAAATCTTTTTCTTTTATTTCTTCTGTATCGTTTAATTTGTGTTTCTTAATCTCATTTGCACATCTCTCGGGGTCGTAATTGGTTCTTTGGGCAAGCAATCTCTTTGTTGTTTCATCTGCCTTAAGATTGTTCTCTTTAAGCTCTTGGTCTAACCAAGAAAGAAAATTTCTTTTGTTTAAACTGCTATATTCTTCTAAAGAGTTGTTAGCCTTAAAGAATTTTAGATATTTAGTAGTAGATCTAATCTTTTGGTCTTCCCAAAAATATATATCATCTGGAAATTGGTCGTTTAAAAGGGAGAGAAGTTTTTCTATGAGGGAGTCTTTCTCTTTATTTTTGTAAAGACGTTTAATCAGGAAAACTCTTTTTGAAACAAACAATCCTTGGTTTTGGATACTGTCAAGTATCTTTTGTGCTTTCTCAGTATCTGCCTCAATGGTTACTAAGTTTTTCTTCTCAGTATTTGTAGCGATGTCTTTCTTAACTGCTCTCAAAGAGAGGTATACAGAATTTCCATGATACAGTTTGTAATTCACTTTGTTATTCACTACTTAATTGTACAGGTTTTCCTAGTAGGATTGTAACATCTCCACCGTTTAGATTGGTAGTAATGTAATCAGGTTTTGTTGTTTGTGTGATTCCTAAGAACTTGGAATACTCTGTAACTGTCCTTAGGTATGTGTCTGGAGTATTTGAGTATATTGCAGAGCCTTCTTTATTTGAATATTTTGTACCTGAGTAGATAATTTTAAGGTAGGGGTATGCTTTTTTAAGTTCTGCTACTTTCTTACTTGCTTCCTGAGCTCCTAAACCTACATTGTAAACATAGACAGAGGCGTTCTCTGTGTAAAGTTGTGGGTGCAGAAGTATTTGTTTTACATATTTGTTTATGTCAGTATAATTTCCAAATCCAAGCTTAGGTCCTATACGATAATCTGTAACTGTTTTACCATCTGGATCTAAAACATTCTGATTCGAAATTATTTGACTATTTCCAGCTGAAGGATCCAAAACAAATGAGTATGATTTTCCATTATTATCTTGGAAATCCTTGGCTAGGTTTAATCCAGCTTGTATGTCATCTATTGTGAATTCGGAAACTTTTATGTTGTTTGCTACAGATGCAAATATCTCCATGATGGCTTTTGGACTTGTTAGTGTACTTGTGTTAAGGATTTTCTCTTGAAGAGCTACTATGACTTTTTGCTGTCTTCTTGCTCTTGAGTAATCTGAACCTTCATTGTTTTGCTGTGAGTGTCTGGATCTTGCATACTCCAAAGCAGTTTTTCCATCCATAGTTTGTGGACCAGCTTTAAAAGAAATCGTTTTGTAGGAGTATCCATCAGGATATTCATAGTCTGTGAATGAATTCTCCACATTAATATCTATACCTCCTACTGCATCTATTATTTTTTCAAAAGCTTTGAAATCTACCATTGCATGGTATTGAATTTCTGTACCTGTGATTTCTTCAATAGTTTTTCTTAGAGCCATCATTCCAGAACCTTTTGTTTTATTTTCTGCACTTGCATATACAGAATTTATTTTGTTAAACCAGTTGGAATTATTAATTTCAGCCATGAAGTCTCTTGGAGTAGAAATCATAACGATATCTTTAGTTTCATAATTGTATGATGCAAGTATTAAAGTGTCTGTGTTTAATAATGCTTCTTTATCTCTAGTATCAACTCCTACGATTAGAATATTTGTATATTTTCCAGAAGAATCCTTGGCTAATTCAGGCTCTTTCTCTGGTGCGGTTATATCGTTGGCATTGAAATTGAAACCAATATTCTTTGAAAAAGCTATTCCTTTGTAAACCAGAAATACCAAGCCACCTAATATGACAAGAACAATTCCCACAAGGACAAATATGGACCACTTTTTCTTTTTTCTAGGAGATTCTATTTTTATTGGTTTTTCACTTTTTGTGATTAATTCTGGAGTGACAATTTTTGCAGGTTTCTTCTCATCTAGCTGTATGTCTATGGTCATTGGGGCAGGTATTTTATCTTAAATATTGGTTAATATTAGCATTGTGTTCTTCCAAAGTCTTTGCATAATGCACTATAGCGTTGTTGTCATGAATGTAGTAATAGTAGTCTGTCTTTTTGTAATTTCTTACTGCATTTATTGATTCTAGCCCAGGATTACAAATTGGAGTAGGAGGAAGTCCAGGTTTTTTGTATGTGTTGTATGGGCTATCTGATTTTTTGTCTGCATCTGTAATCTCGTGTTTCCAATCTTTTAATGGATAAAGAACTGTTGCACATGCTTGGAGCAGCCATCCTTCTTCTAGCCTTTTGATAAATATGCCAGCAATAGTTGGTCTGTCTTGGTCAGAGAATCCTTCTCTTTCAACAATACTAGCTAAGATAATTTGATCATATGTATCTGCTGTCCCAACCTTTGTAATGAAATTCTTCACCATCTTATCTATCGTGTCTGAAGTTTTTGTAGTTATTGGGAATGCATATCTATCTGGAAAAAGATAACCTTCTAAATCTGAGATATTTACGGTTAAACCAAGTGTTTGGATGTATTCTTTGTCTGTTGTTAATCTCAAGAATTCCTCCTTAGAGAAATTTGTTGTATCTGCTTTAGAAAGTTCTTGATTTAGTATATCTGCAATTTCATCTTTTCTTAAGCCTTCTGGTATAGTGACCCATATATCTGGATTCTTTCCATTCTGGAGAGAGTCAATTACTTCCTTAATACTCAAATTCTTTGGTAATTCATATGTCCCAGCCTGAAGCTTTGCTGCTAAATTTTCCTGTTTGAGGTACAGTTTTACATATGTAAGCCATTTCTCCTGTATGACACCTTGATCTACAAGTTTTGTGAGGATTTGCTCTACCGTTGCTCCTTGATCTATCTGGACTATTACTTTCTCTTGGCTATCACTATTGGGAGTTCTCAAAGCTTTGTCATAGTCTAGCTTGATTACGATAGTAGCTATAATTACAGTAACTAACGCAAACAAAAAGATTCTAATTGTGCTTTTTATCATTATTAATTTTAGAAGAATTTAAAAATTCCTGTAAAAATACCGCAGCTGACACTTTATCTATTTTTTTTCTAGAGCTTTTAGTATTTGATCCTGATGATGTTAGCATATTTTGTGCTGAAGTTGTAGAAAAGCTCTCATCGTAGAGTATGATTGGTAAATCTAATACTTCTCTTAATTTTTTCTCAAATCTAATAATTGCTTTTGGTGTTTTAGAGTGTGCTTCTGTAAAGACTTGGGGCATTCCAAGAAGGATAGTTTTAATTTTATATTCTTCACATATATTAGAGATTCTCTCAAGAATATATTCAATTCCTCTTCTTTGTGTAATTGATATAACCTCAAGAGGAGAGGCAATAATGCCTTTTGAATCTGAGATTGCTATTCCAAAATGTTTTTTACCAAAGTCTATTGCTAAAACTGGATACTCTGTCATATTAATATTGCTTTAATTCTTTTAATTCCGGAGCCTATGCTTTCTTGTTTTACAATTTTAAATTCTCCTAACTGCGAAGTGTTTTTGACATGTGGACCGTTACATATTTCAACAGAGAATGGATTTTCTTTGGGTCCTATGTAGTAAACTTTTAATATATCTCCATATTTTTCTTCGAATGCAGAAAAAGGGACTATGCTTAAAGCATCCTGTTTATCCATTTCTTCAAAGGTTATTGGTAGTTTTAGTCTGATTTGTTCATTTACTATATGCTCAACCTCTTTTATTTGTTCATCTGTAAGTTTCTCTTCGTTTGGGAAATCTAATCTTAATCTTTCTGGGGTAATATTGCTTCCTCGCTGGTATACATGGGTTCCCAGAACTTTTCTTAAAGCGGAAAGTAGAAGGTGTGTTGCAGTGTGGTATTTTGTAGATTGTTCCGATGTATCTGCCAAGCCTCCTTTGAACAAGCCTGCGGATGCTGTTCTAGAAAGATTCCTATGCGATTTCTCTGCCTCATTAAATTCATTAATATCTACTGGTTTACGATTTTTCTCTGTAAGGATTTCCTGTATAACCTCAATTGGTAAGCCATATGTTTCGTAGAGTATAAAAGCTTTTTTTCCATCTATTTCTTCTCTGGAAACCATTCTGTCCAGTTCAGCTAATCCCTTCTGTAGTGTTCTGCTAAATTTCACTTCTTCTTCCTCAATTGTATCTAAGATATATTTTTCTTGGTTTTTTAGCTCTTTCCATATTGGTGCGAACTGATTAATTGCTACCTGTGCTACATCTCTTGTAAAGCGTCCCTCAATTTCTAATTTTCTACCATGTCTTACAGCTCTTCTAATTAGTCTTCGCAAGATATATCCCTGTTGAGTTTTAGACGGGATAACTCCATCCATGATTATCCAGGTAGCGGCTTTAATATGGTCTGTGATTATTCTCTGTGATTCAAGAATATCTTTTTTACTTAATTCTTTTACTTTTTCAAATATTGGTTTGTAGATATCTGTCTCATATATACTCTCTACCTCTTGGCAGATGCATGCCAATCTATCTAATCCTCCACCGAAATCTACATTATGTCTTCCCAAATCTTTGTATTCATTACCAGATTTTAGATATTCCATAAATACATTGTTTCCAATTTCCACATTTTCTTTTCCAGTGTTGAAGAAGATTTCTGAATCTGGTCCACATGGTCCACCTGTTGGTAATTCCCACCAATTATCTTCCTTACCATTTTCAGTAATTTTACCTTTTAAATCTACATTGTACTTTTTGAAAAGGGACTCCCAGATTTTTATAGATTCTGTATCTCTTGGGATTTTGTTATCTCCTTTAAATACTGTAACTGAGAGTTTGTTTATGTCAAAGCCTAATTCTTCTACAAAGAATTTGAGTGTCATGCTTAAAGCTTCTTTTTTGAAGTAATCGTTTAGAGACCAATTCCCAAGCATTTCAAATGTAGTACAGTGATATGCATCTCCGACTTCATCTATGTCTATTGTTCTTACACATCTTTGGGAATTTACTAATCTTGTTCCACTTGGATGTTTTTCCCCTTGCAAAAATGGTACTAGAGGGAACATTCCAGCATTAACAAAAAGAACAGAGGGATCATTCTCTGGAACTAGAGGAGCACTGTTTATTTCTTTGTGATTGTTTTGTTCGAAAAATTTTATGTATTTTTCTTTTATCTCTTTGTAGGAAAGATGGTTCATAGAGGTAATTATATCAAGTACATTTCTATTTAGCTATTTGTTTGTGGAGGTTCTTCTTGAGCTTTCTGTACCTGCTCGAAAAGTTGCTTTATGGTGTCATCAGTTGGAAGATCTGTGCTTAAGTCTGGTTCTGGGGGCAGTATTTCTGTGGGAGCTGGAGTAGTTTCTTCTTCGATTACTGGTTCAGGAGCAGCAAAGATAACTGGTTCTTTCACTTCTTCTACTGGTACTTCAACTGGTTGTTTTTCCACTTTCTCTTTTATCTCTTCTGCTTGAACTGGAGGTTCGATATATTCTGGTTCTTGTTGCTGTATGAATGGTTGTATTGGTTCATTAGAGTGTGGTTCTTCCTGATCTCTCATTTTATCTTCTTTCCAGACATTAAAAATGATGATTGGAGCTACTATTGCGAGGATAACGACAACTAGTCCTATGCCTACAATTAGAAGGATTCTCTTACTTATATCTAGACCGAAGATGTTTATAGTTTCATCTTTTAATTCTTCTACAGAATTTTGTATTGTAAATGTCCATTCTTTTGTTACTTCGTGTCCAGCGGAATCTTTGAAATAGGCTTCTGCTTTGTGTATCCCTTCGGTTAAATCTTCTAATGGTTGATAAATGATTGTATATTCTTGAGTAGATATCTTGTTGATTTTTATCTCAGAAGTTTTATCTACGCTATCTAGTTTAAAGAGTATTGTCTTTTCGTCAATATCTGCTTTTTCTGCTGAGATTAGAGAGGCTTTAATGGTTACTCGTTTATTGGTTATTTTATCTGTACTGAGAGGTATCATATTTATGACCTGTGGTGCATCTATGATTGGAATATCGTTTGTAGGAATGGTAGATTGTCCAGATTTTGTAATTACAATTTCAGGAGAGATTGCTAATCCTGAAACTTGTGGGGATTGGTTATCTACTGCCTTAAGTATGACTTTGTATGTACCTGTATCTAGGTTGGAAGTAGAGAAATTGAAATTTCTTGTTTTAAAAGGGATATTAGTATTAATTGGAATCCAGTTTTCTGTATTTGTGTAATTCTTTGTGATGTAAAGTTGGTATTTGGTAATGAAGTTTAGATCATTTGCTTCCCAGGATACTGTAATATTTTTACCTTGTGTTACGGTCATTGGAGATACAGGACTTATGAATTTGACTATAGGGATGTCATTTTTTGCAGGACTGACACTTATAACCCAAGACTGTGATGCTAGATGCATACTGTAACCGTCGTGGATGAAGACATTTGCTAGGTAGCTACCAGGCACATTTGTTGAGCCGGTAAATTTGAGAGTTAGTTTCCCAGAAGATCCATCTTCAATTATTGTTGGCTTTAGCCACTTTGCCTCTGGTGTGAATGAGTAGGAATAATTTACTCTGTCATCATCTTCATCTACTGCAGAGAGGGTATATTCATACACCGTTCCTGTTTTAATACTTTGAGATGGTTTTGAACTTGAAGGTTGAGATATGAATATGGGAGCACTATTATTTGCTAATGCTCGAAGACCTAGGACATCGTATTGACTACTTATCTTACATCCGACACTTCCGCCACTATCTTTTTTAATAATTCCTAAGAGATCTACAACACCGGATTTTGTTGGAGTAAATTTAAAGCTAGTGGCTATTTCTAGTGGAGCATTGTCGAATTTCTCACTATATATTGGATTACCTGATGAATCTGTAATGTCTAATTCTGAAATTATTGCATTAGAAAGTCTTGCATCTACCTGTATAGTTACGGTTTTACCAACTTCAAGCGTGTATGGATTAACATTAGGAAGAGAAATAATACAAGGATTTTCTTCACTAACCTCTAAATCTTCAAAAGCCCTATTTCTAATATCAAAGTTACCGTTTAAAACACCAAATACAACAAGTGGAATTGAAAGTAGAAGAAAGAAGGTTAGATATATGACAGATATTTGGGCAGATTTTCTTGGGGCTTTTATTCTTTGCATTAATATATAATAGACGTTATTTATTGGTTTGTGCAAGTTGATCGTTAATATCTTCCTGTGCATTTTTAAGAGCAGCCTCAGGATCTTGCCCATCCTCAACGACTGAAGTTATTAATTGATTTAAAGTCTGTTTAACAATAGTTTCATCTCCCATCTGCCAAGATTTCATATACGGTGCCATTTCAGCAATGGCTGTTAGGTACGAATTACCTGACATACTACTGTTCAATTCTACCAAAGAGTAAGGCTCTCCAAATGCTCTAATTTTGGATTCATTGGAGAATTTTGTCATCATATTTTCCTTCTGAGCTAAGAAATTCACAAAGTCCCAAGCGACATCTGTATTCTCAGAGGATTTATTGATTGCTTCTGCCCAGTAAGTTGAATAGTAGATTTTTTCTTGGTTGGCGACAAGTTGAGGAAGTGTTGCCATACCAAATTCAATTGTTGGAGAGGAAAGAATTATATCAAATGCTCTCCACGATGGAGCTATCATCATTCCCAATTTCCCAGAGTAAAACATCTCCAAGTCATATCTTAAGTCGGAAGACCAAACTGCCTGTTTACCAGTTGCAAATCCAGTGTAAAAATTGAGGATACTTCCAACCTTTGTGGTGTTTAAAGTTACATTAGTTCTTGTGGAATCAATAAGCTCAACTCCTTCTTGAAGAAGCAAAAATGAGAAAATTTCTGAGGCATGAAGAATATTTCTAGACGTACCAATTGCTAGTCCAGCCTGTGTAATTTTGCCTGAGGAATCTTTCTTTGTCAATTTATGTGCTAAATCTATTAAAGAATCCCAATCCTTTGGAGGTTCAGAAAATCCAACATCTGTAAGCAATTGCTTGTTGTAAAAAAGTACTAAGCCATCTATCTCAAGAGGAATAGCATAGAGTTTACCATCTTTAGCAGTAAAATCATTTAAAGCTGTAGGGTAGAAGGTTTGGGAGTATTGATCTCTAGTCATTACATTTTCTGGAAGTGGAGAAAGATATGAATAGTACTTTGGGACCCATGTGTTGTGTATCCTGAAAATATCTGGAGCGGGTTCTGTAGAGCTAGATGCTTGCTGAAGTCTTGTAAAAAGTCTACTTTCGTAATTGGAAAAAGTCTGCTGAGAATAAAGGATATTTACTCCAGGGTGGGTGGATTCGTATTCGTCAATTAAAGGTTGCATAACGGAAGATGGTTCCCACAGTCCCCAATATACTAGCTCAACATTTTTTACAGTGTTATTATTTCCATTATCTTTTGAAAGTAGAAGGAAGGTTCCTGTTCCAGCCAAAAGGAGGAAGAGGACTATGGCAATAATAATTATTAATTTTTTATTCTTAAATTCCATATATAAGTATTAAACTATATTTCTCTCTCTGCTACAACAACCAATCTTTTTGTTCCTATACCTAGGGGCCAACAGGTCATCAAAGTTACTGTTTCTTTGTTGTTATGTGTTCGCAGAATACTGAAATCATCAGGAGCAACTATTTTTTTGTTTCTTACCACATATGTCAATATTTCTTTGTCTCTTGTAATGATGACTTCTTGACCAATATCGATACTGTTTAATCTTGAGAATATTGTTTCGGGCAAATTTTTATGATTTCTAAAAAAAGAATCTACTGCACTATGTCCGTAAATGAATGAATTTCCACCATCCCCTGGTAGAGGAGTTCCTTTGAAATGTGCTACTCCATATTTTAAATACTTGTTATATATTTTTTCATCGCTGCTTTCTACATTTGGAGATATTTTTATATCTTTAATTCCAACACTAGAGATAGAGATGTACATATCTCTGTCATACTTGGTGTCAACAGTGATCTCCTTCTGAGTTCCAGATTCTGGATCATAAGAGTATTGGTTTGCTATCTCTATATCTCCAATTTGTTCTGCAAGATTAGCAAAGTAACTTTTTCCTGGATCATAATAAGCGAATTGTTCTTCGATATACTGTTTGTATGAGTCTGGTACCGGCTTAATTTTAAACTCTGTTCTTAGTTTCTCTATAAAACCGTCCAAGAAGGAGCCAGTTAACGGAATTAATTGCGTACTTACAATAACCAGACCAATAAAGGCAAGTATGCCAGAGATCCAGAGTTGAACATTTTTAGTTTTCTTTTCATTTTTTGTAGGGACATTCCATTCGTTTGTCATAGCATTTGATATTACCAGATTTAAAGATTTTTTTTAATGTATAAATATACCTCTAGCATATAATTGTATTGTTTGCTAGAATCTTTGGTTATGGCAAAAAGAGATTATTACGAAGTTCTTGGTGTAGACAAGAAGGCTACACAAGAAGAATTAAAAAAGGCATACAGAAAATTAGTTAAGAAATATCATCCAGATGTAAACAAGGATGGTGATGCTGAAGAAAAATTTAGAGAAGTTCAAGAAGCATATGAGGTGCTCTCGGATGAATCTAAGAGGTCCGCATATGATCAATACGGACATGCTGGTACTGCAGGTTTTAATCCTGGCTCAACAAATGGATACGATTTTGGTGGTGCTCCGTTTGACATGGGAGATATATTTAATACTTTTTTTGGAGGGAATAACGATTTTGGTTTTAATTTCTCAGGTTTTAATGAGCAATCAAGAGTAGATAGAGGGGCAGATATCAGGTACAGGGTAAGATTGAGTTTTGATGAGGCCATGAGAGGTGGAGAGTACGAGATAAAAATAACAAGAGATGTAGAGTGTGAGGTATGCAATGGTAGCGGTAGTGCAGATGGTAAAACAGAAAAGTGTTCTGTTTGTGGGGGAAGTGGGCAGGAGAGAAAAGTTAGATCTACAATTCTTGGACAAATAGCAGTTATGTCCACATGTTCAAGGTGTCATGGAACAGGGAAAGAGATAAAAAATCCATGTAAATCTTGTAGAGGAAGTGGAGTAAAGTCCATGCAGGAGAGTGTAAAGATAAAGATTCCTGCAGGAGCATATGATGGAATGGTTCTTAAATTTGGGAATGGTGGGAATGTCGGAAGGGATGGTGTGGGAGATCTGTATGTGGAGATTGAGGTTGAGCCGTCTGAGAAATTCGAGAGGAGAGGGAATGATATATATTCCGAGGAGAGCATCCCAGTTCACAGAGCAGTTCTTGGAGGTGATGTTCAGGTGGATACAATCCTTGGGGAGGTAAAATTGAGAATTCCTAAGGGGACTCAATCTGGTTCCATATTTAGAATCAAGGGGAAAGGATGTGCAGTTTTGAATTCAGAGAACCGAAGAGGCGATCATTATGTTAGAATAATAGTAGATATACCATCTAGGTTATCTGGGAAAGAGAAGGAACTTTGGGAAGAGCTGTCTAAAGTGTAGATTTGGTTTTGAGTTTAGAATGTGTTATACTAAACCTGAAAGTTATACAAAGAGAAGGTGGGATGGAAATTCTCACCTTTTTTATTAAACAAGCATATTAATTTTAATATATTTAGACCATGGCAATGACATCAGAATTTGTTGCTGCAATAAATCAAATCTCTGCAGAAAGAGGTATTGAAAAAGAGGAAATATTTAAAGCTTTAGAGTCAGCAATTCTTGTTGCATACAAAAAAGAAAAATACTTTGACTATTCACTCTCTGAAGAAGAGAAGGAAGAACTTGGAGATAATCTTTCCGTAGAATTGGACAGAGAGACAGGAGAGTTCAAACTCATAGCTACAAAAGAAGTTGTGCAGAAAGTTAAAGATGATAACAAGGAGATATCTGTATCTGAGGCAGAAATGATTTCACCAAGTGTTGAAGTGGGTGATTCTATTCAGATAGAAATGCCAACTGAAGATTTAGGAAGGATTGCTGCTCAAACAGCAAAACAGGTCATACTCCAGAAGATTAGAGAATCTGAGAAAGATGCTGTACTAGGAGAATTTAGTGACAAGGTTGGAGAGGTATTTACTGCACTTATGCAGAGAATGCAAAAAGGACAAGTCATATTTGAAATCGGAAAAGCTACTGCAATTATGCCACAGGAAGAGCAAATATCAAATGAATTCTACAGGTTGGGTGATAGGTATAAAGTACTCTTAAAAAGTATTGAGGATGGAGAAATGATAGTATCAAGAGCAGATCCTGCCTTTCTCATAGAGCTTTTCAAACTAGAAGTTCCAGAGATAGAGTCTGGAGTTGTAGAGATAAAAGCAGTCGCAAGAGAAGCTGGTTCTAGAAGTAAGATAGCCGTAGTATCACATCAAGAAGGTGTTGACCCAATTGGTTCATGTGTAGGACAAAGAGGTATCCGTATTGCCAATGTTATGAATGAAATTGGAGAGGAGAAAATAGATATCATTGAGTGGGATGAACAACCTGAGAAATTTGTTGCAAATGCACTAAGTCCAGCAAAAATTGAGAGTGTAAAGATCAAAGAAGACACGGCAACAGTAAAAGTAGATGATGAACAGTTATCCCTAGCTATTGGTAGAGAAGGACAAAATGTCAGATTGGCATGGAAATTAACAGGTATTAAAATTGACATTGTTGGTTCCTCAGGTAAAACACCAGAGAGGAAAGAGAAAGTTGAAGAAACAGAAGAGGTAAAAGAGAAAGAGGAAAAGAAGAACGAAAAGAAAGCCAAAAAAGTAAAGAAGATTAAAAAAGAGAAAAAATCAGAGGAATAATATTATGAGAAGGTTTGTATGTCTAAGAAAGTTACAAATAAAATTGAAGAGTGTGAGAGAATACCAATTGTAACAATTCTTGGGCATGTAGATCATGGAAAAACCTCAATACTAGACAAAATAAGAGAAACTAATGTTCAGGGATGTGAAGTTGGTGGAATTACACAGAAAGTCTCCCTTTTTACAGTAAAGGTAAAAGGTGGAAAACAGATAACATTTGTAGATACCCCAGGACATGAAGCTTTCGATTTGATGAGATCCCGAGGTGGAAGTATTGCAGACATAGTGCTTTTGGTAGTAGCTGCAGATGATGGAGTTAAACCTCAAACAAAAGAATCCATAGAAATCATAAATAAGTCTTCTGCTAAACCAATAGTTGTCATAAATAAATGCGATCTCCCAAATATAGATTTACCAAAAGTGAAAAGAGATATTGTAAATAATGGTCTTCAAATTGAAGAACTTGGTGGAAATGTTCCAGTTGTTGAAGTTTCTGCAAAAACAGGAAAAGGATTAGATGAGCTCTTAGATTTAATTCTTCTAGTTTCTGAAATAGATGGATTACAAGATAGAGGAGAATTACCAGCTGGTGTTGTTGGAAGAGCTTTTGTTCTCGAATCTGTCAAAGATCAATCTAAAGGTAATATGTCTTCACTAGCCCTAATACAAGGTCATATATGTCCAGGAGATTGGTTTGGATACAAGGTTGGAGGTGAGTTTAAGGTAGAGAAAGTAAAGGGAATAATAACTGAAGAGAATGAAAATGTCTGTATTCTCAGTTGTGGTTGTGGAGGAAAAGTTTTAGGAGTATCAAATCTCTTGGAACTTGGAACAGAAGTTTTTATCCTTGAAAAAAACGATATTAACATTCTCCAAAATCTTTACAAACAAGAAGCCAAGATTGAAGAAGAAGGTGAATTTACAATTGAAGATTTCTTTGTCGAAAACAAAGTAGATCCAAGTAAGATGTTAAATGTCATAATCAAGAGCTCTTCCGAAGGGTCACTTGAAGCAATAAGAAAAGCAGTCCTTAAGATTGAGGAGGATGGATATAGAGTAAATATACTCTTAGATGGTGTAGGAAATATCTCAATGAGTGATGTTGAGCGAGCTCAGATTTCCAAAGCAATTGTTTTGGGATTTGAAGTTGGTATTGAAGCTGGTGTTGAAGATCTAGCAAAAAAGAACAAAGTCTTGGTAAGAACATATGACATAATTTACAAACTAATTGATGAAATTACTGAAGCTGTTACCATGATGTCTCTTCCTGAGAGTACTGAAGAAGAAATAGGTAATGCTACAATCAAGGCTGTATTTGTCCTTTCAAACGGGACAAAAGTACTTGGTAGTAGAGTAAACGAAGGAATAATGAAAAGAGATTGTAAAGTAGATATTGTAAGAAAAGATGAAATAGTTGCAGAAGGGAAGATTAAATCCCTGAGAATTAATAAAGATATCGTTAACGAAGTAAAAAATGGGTCAGATTGTGGAATCCAGTTAGAAAAAGATGTCGATGTAAAAGAAGGCGACGAAGTGCACTGTTACAAGATTGTTAGACAATAATACTTCTTGACAGATGACCTATAAAATTATACAATGTTTTCGATTTGGAAAATCTCTATTGTAAATAGAAAAAGATAATGATACTCTATATTTAACCAGTATGTCATTAGAAAAAACAGAAAAACAAAATGTTGTAAATAAGTACGCCCTCCACGAGGGTGATACTGGTTCACCTGAGGTTCAGATTGCACTTCTCACCTTACAGATAGAGAAACTAAGTGAACATCTCAAAGGGCATAAGAAAGATAATCACTCTAGAAAAGGATTACTTCAAATGGTAGGAAAAAGAAGAAGATTAATCGAGTACCTCAAAAGTAACGAACCTGATAGATATACCGAATTAGCGAAGAAGTTAAAAATATAGCCTCTTTCTTTGTAAAAACTTTCAATTTATACTATAACCATAGTTATACTTTAGTATTACATAATTTTTTAATTAATATACATGCTTTTTAAAGAAATAAAACATGAATTTGAGATAGATGGTAGAAAGTGTTCCTTTGAAACAGGAAAATTAGCTTTGAGATCTGAGTCCTCAATATTGGCAAGAATGGGAGATACAGTAATAACAGTCAATGTTAACTGTGCTCCTCAAAAACAAGAATTTGATTTTTTTCCTCTTACAGTAGAGTACATAGAGAAATTCTATGCATCAGGAAAGATAAATGGATCTAGATTTGTAAAAAGAGAAAGATTCCCAAGTGATGATGCTGTACTTAAAGCAAGAATGATAGATAGGGCAGTTAGACCAAGATTCCCTAAAGATTACAAAAATGAAATAAACCTCATAATTACTGTTATGTCATATGATGAAGAGAATGATCCTCTTCTTTTAGCATTAAATGCATCTTCAGTAGCTTTGATGAATTCAACAGCTCCTTTCAATGGGCCAATAGCTAGTGTAAGAGTAAGCGAAGATGGAAAGCACATATTTAAGGCAATGGACATTACCTCACAGGAAGACAAAATGAACTATGTTGTATCCGGAGATGGAAAAGTATTCACAATGATAGATGCAGCTTGCTATGAAGTTGAAGAAGAAAAAATACTTGAGAGTATGAAGAAATCTTTAGACTTGATGAATCCATGGTTGAAAGCACAGGAAGAGTTCCTTTCAAAATTAGAGAAGAAAAACAAAGAGTATCCATCATATGCACTTCCAGAGGAAGCAGTCACAATAGTCAAAGAGTTTTTAACAGAGGAAAAGATAAGGGAGAATCTAATTAAAGCAGATGACAAATTACATGAGAGTACAAAAGAAGAATTATCCCAGAATTTTGAGAGTAAATATACAAAGGCTGTATTGGCAGAAGCTTATGATTACCTACTTAAGAAAGCATTGAGAAAGATTGTATTAGAAGAGAACAAGAGAGTTGATGGTAGAGGAATAGAAGAAATTAGAGAAATGTACACAGAAGTAGATTTACTTCCAAGAGTACACGGTTCTGCACTTTTCACTAGGGGAGTAACTCAAACTCTTACAATTGCTACTTTAGGTAGTTTAAGAGATGTAAGACTTGTCGATGACATGGAAGGTGAGAGGGAGCAGAGATATATGCATTTCTACAATGATTTACCATTTGCATACGGACAGTGTGACAGAGTCAAATTAATGCCAAGTAGAAGAGCTCTAGGACATGGAATGTTAGCAGAGAAGGCATTACTTCCAGTTATCCCTACAGAAAAAGAATTCCCATACACGATTTTGGTTATGAGTGAGATTCAAGGAGAGAATGGTTCTAGCTCAATGGCATCTGCATGTGGTTCTTCAATGGCCTTAATGGCTGCAGGTGTACCTTTAAGAAAACCAGTCGGAGGAATTGCTTGTGGTTTAGTTACTGCAGAAGATGGTTCCTTCAAGGTCCTTACAGATATGCAAGGTGTAGAAGATTTCTACGGAGATATGGACTTCAAGATTACAGGAACAAAGGATGGAATTACAGCAGTACAGATGGATACAAAAACAGATGGATTAAGTATGGAGATAGTAGAACAGACATTCAAACAATCTAAGGAAGCAAGAGCTAAAGTACTAGAAAAGATGGCAGAGACAATCTCTGAAGCTAGAAAAGAACTCTCAAGCTTTGCTCCAAGAGTTGCTCAAGTTAAAGTCTCTGTAGATAAAATTGGTGAGATTATTGGACCAGGAGGAAAACATATTAAAGAGCTTTCAGAAATAACTGGTGCAGAGGTAGAGATAGAAGAGGATGGTACAGTAAATATTTATGCTACATCACAGGAAGCTATAGATATGGCAGTTAAAAGAATAGAGATGTATGACTTTAAGCCAGTCGTAGGACAAATATATGAAGGTAAAGTTGCATCCATAATGCCATATGGTGGGTTTGTAGATTTAGTTCCAGGTGTTTCTGGACTACTCCATGTCTCTGAAATGTCAGATGATTTTGTAAAAGATGTAAGACAGTTCATAAATGAAGGAGATATTATCAAAGTAAAGGTTGTTGGTATAGACAATATGGGTAAGATAAAACTTTCTATGAAAGGTCTCAATAAGAAAGAAGAAGAGAAGGGACAGTCCTAGGACTGCCCCCTGTTCAATAGAAAATAGTCTTGTCTAGATAGAACTTCGGAAGTCCTTTGTCTTTGGAACCGAGCTTTTTGCAAAGCGATTTTGGTTTGTGTTTTTGGTGTTTTGAGCTAGAGAAGTCGTTTTTCGCTTGGAACTTAGGGACAGACCTAGGGCAGTTCCTAGGGTTGGGACTTTTTGATCTTAGCAATGTAAAAGGCCATCATTTTACTACTTGGTAGCAATCTGGTGGTCTTTTTTACCTTAGGATTGTAAATATTTCCGCTCCATTTGGTTATACCTTTGTCGTAGTGTAATCCTGTTTCCTCAACCTGTGCATTTGGAAAATGATCTAAAAGAAAAGTAACAACACCCTCATTCTCTTCTGGTTCCAAGGTACATGTAGAGTAAACCATTGTGCCTCCAGGCTTCAATGCTCTAAATGCAGAAAGTATTAAATCTTTCTGTATATATGAACACCTCTTTATCTTATCTATACTCCAGAACCTAAGAGGTTTCTCCCCTCGCATATATATCATTCCCTCTCCACTACATGGTGCATCCAAAAGTATTTTGTCGAAGTAGTTGGGATATTTTGTTCCAAAATCTGTCGCATCACTTAGTGTAGCTTTTGCATTCTTAGCACCAAACTGTGTAAGCACATTTCTCAAAGAAGATACCCTTGCAGGATCTGAATCATTTGCAATTACCATACCTTTATTATTCATCAGTGCAGAAATATGAGTTGTTTTACTCCCTGGTGCTGCACACATATCTAAAACCTTCTCACCAGGTTTAGGGTCAAGAACTAAAGCTGCTAATATACTTGAAAGATTCTGTATGTAAAATTTCCCATCTTGGTATTCCTCAGTCTGCGACATCTCGGATTTATCCATATTCAAAACAAAGTATGTGTCTTTTACAGAAGGGATTTCTTGTAATTCAATATCTTTCTCTTCAAGAGATAGTTTCGTTTTCTCTGTATTGCCTTTCAAAGGGTTTAATCTAATTGTAGTTATGGCTCTTTGGGAGAAGAGACTCTCCACTTTATCTTTTGGTACTAGCAAAATACTGGCTATTCTAGATATGAAAATATCTTCCTTGGTAAAGAAACGATCTTTGTTATTTTGTTGAACAAAATTTCTTGGTTTTCTGTAATTTGTTCTTGTTGGTTTTTTCATTAGATCTCTCCCTTAATATATTTAATTATGCTTCCAATTACCAATCCAGTAGTCTCTGTTCTTAGGATATTTCCTTTAAGCTGGATAAATTGGAAACCAAGTCTTTTAAGTATATCAATATCTGAAGAACTCCATCCTTTCTCGGGACCAATGGCAATATATACTGGTCTACTATCAATTACAATGTCACTAAGGTATTTTGTTGGGACATTTTCTGTAGCTAGACATATCTTTATAGAATTATTCTCAAATTGGTATTTAGCTAATTCTTCCATATTCAATGGTTTTTCAATGATTGTAGGGAAGATATTTCTAGATTGTTCTGTAGCATCTTTTACTATTTTGTTCCAGAGAGGATAGTCTTTTAATGCTTTCTTTTTGTTCTTAAGAGAATATTTAGTCTCTACTGGGATTATTTTCTCTATACCAATCTCTACACTTTTTTCTATGAAGTAATTAAATTTCGAATCATTACTTAAGGATTGTATGATGGTAATGCTTGGCACATATTTCGTATCTCTAGTACCTTTTTCTTCGATAATTTCTACCTCTACGGAGTTTTTGGATATATCTGTGATTTGTCCAAGGAAGATTTTCTCATATGTTTCTATCTCTACGATATCCTCGATGTGTGCTTCCTTGCCGGAGAGGATTAGCTCACTATCTGAATCCGACAGGTGGGTTATATCTCCAATTGCTAATTTGTGTTTTATGAAATATTTTTTCATCATTGGATTATATCACCATATTTGACATATTCCCCATTATTTTGTTTGATATATGTATATATATTTAAATCTGTTCATTATGAGTATCACCACTGTTAAGGTTCTACGAACAATATCTAAGATTGTTCTTTTAGTAGTTGGGATAGGGATTATTGGTTATGGTGGTCTAATGATTTACAAGTCTGTCATCAATAAACCTCAGAGAGTTAGGATAACGAATGTGACGGATTCTGCAGCTACTATTACTTGGGTTACAGATAATCCTGTAAGGGGTGTTGTGTATTACAAGGACGAGGGGAGTTTTCTTCCTGGTCCTTTGGGTTTCCTAGGTAGTAAGGTTGCCTACGATGACAGGGATTTTGCAAGAGCACAGGATGAGTGTGTGAAGGCTTTTAATGAGAATGCT
>JAKPKF010000116.1 GCA_029553845.1 bacterium
CTCCTCTAAGCCCTAGGTTATCATTTCTTTGCATATTAAATACAAAACAGTATTAGACGCGCACAGCTAAACAAATATGGAAAAAGAAGTTGCTTGGAAGCAAACTGAGAATGGTGCGGATGCGCTAAACACAACTTTTAATGTCATAAATAAAGACTAGTATTTTGCTAGTCTTTTTTTTTATTTCTAAATACTATGATAATAAAACAGCTTATCTGTATATTATATAATGTAGGAGTGTATACTGGCCGGTCCACACTTTGTATGTGAGCATAGATATACTACTTAGATAAGTAAAACGAAGACAATAATCGAAGGATAGTTGTCAAACAAATTGATCCCGCGCGCCGCGCAGGAATCAGTGGAACCGCCCAGCTCCCGTGCAAAGCTTTCGCAACACGGTGCTAGCTGTTCCACTAGTCAACCGTTTATATCTATGCTTATATATAAAGTGTATACTGACCGGCCTACACTTTGTATGTAAGCATAGATATACTACTTAGATAAGTAAAACGAAGACAATAATCGAAGGATAGTTGTCAAACAGATTGATTCCAGCGAAGTCGCGGAATCAGTAGGGCGGTAGACCCGCTCGGTCAGCTTTCGCAAAAGCCGGGTTGACCGCCCTACTACTAGTCAACCTTTTATATCTATGCTTAATTAAATGTAAGCATAGATATACTACTTAGATAAGTAAAACGAAGACAATAATCGAAGGATAGTTGTCAAATAGATTGATTCCGGTCGCTATGCGAATCGGAATCAGGAGAACCGCCTAGGCCTGTGGCGGAAGCTTTCGCAACACCCGGATAGTGGTTCTTCTAGTCAACCTTTTATATCTATGCTTACATACAAAGTGTATACTGGCCAGTCTACAAACTGAAGCGCAGTTGTCAGTCTTTTGTAAGTCCTCTGGGCTTCTAGTGCTTCGCGCACATATTCAGTACTTTTATACTACCACGCTTTATTTATTTAAAGCAAGAAGAGGTGTTTTAATGGCATTACAACAAGCAAGAATACTCCCATCAATAGCAGAGAAAAGATACTATACATTACAGCTCCTAGAAGCAGCAGTAATAAGCGGAAATAAAGTAAAGATTACCCCAGTACATGAGCACTCTTTGTCAGATTTATCAAGCGAGACTTTTGTCTATGATAATTCTAAAGCAATAGAGACTTTCATTATTTTTAATGAAAGACCAAAAGTAAATCTATTAAAATCTTTAGGTTGGTATCGTGAAGATGGTGAAGTTCCAATTATTGCAACAATACCAACACATATTTTAAGAGAGTATAGTATAGATCAAGACGATAATATCGTTCCAGGTGGCCCTGTTAATTTCTATGTCTTAAGAGACACAGACATTAAAGAACTTGTTCATGATGGTAGAACACAGGATTACATATTAGATAGTCTACCAATAATTCGTGGAACCAAAATTGATATTGAGTATGATTTTTTACCACAGATTTACAATCCAGCTACTGATGAGTATATAAATGACCCAAGAGGTCATGTTAATACATTCTTTGTTGCTGATGTTAAAGTTGACACAGTTTCTCTTAATTATACTGTTAAGCTAATTCCGTATCGTCATAGTATTGATAAGGCTTCGCTAACAAAACCTAATAATGAAATCAATATGGAATATCTAAACTTCGATAGTAGCGAGTTTGGGTTATAGTAGGAGTGAAAGCATGGCACAACCAGAAAAACGTAGTCTACTAGAAAGAATATTTAGACGCCGTAGTAAGCAAATCACAGAAATTAATAATAGTAGAGTCTCTCAGGAGCTAGGTAATCAGCAGGCTGTCTCTGATAAAATCATTGCAGCGCTGTCAACATCTTCTGTTGCATTAGAAGGACCTATTAGTACGCTAACTGCTGACGAAAAAACACTCTTTGCTTTATATGATCAGATGGATCAAGATGCTATTATCTCTGCAGCACTTGATTTATTTGCCGATAATGCAACCCTAGTTAATCAAAAGACAGGGCATGTCGCAGCAGTACAATCTGAGGACTTAAGATTCCAAGAAGAAATAAATGACTTTCTTTGGAATATTGTTAAAGTTGATACTGAAGCTTGGCACTTTATAAGGGCCGCTGCTAAGTATGGTAAAGTTTTCTTAGATACACAAACAAGTAACAACTCTGACGAGTGGGCGTTTACTGTTGTAGATAACCCCGCGCTAATCCAAGCATTATCTAATGGTACTTCTAAGGTGTCTTACTTTGCTGTATTAGCAGAGCAAGACCAGCAAAAACAAAATAGTCTTGCTGCAACATACGGCTTTGGTAATAACAAAGGTGCTGAATATAAAGTTGAACCAGGAAATAGGTACATTGCAGGTTTTAATGTCCGCAAGTTTATTGGAAGTATGACATTAAAAGTGCAGTCTGCAGTAACTGGAGAAACCTATACAGATACGTACAAAATTGTATCTGGTCGTTCCATTTTAGACTCTGTTGTGTCAACATGGCAAACACTAACTAATATGGAAAACGCAATGTTGACTAATAGGTTAACAAAGGCTACACAATTTAAGCTAGTTCAAGTAAACGTATCTAATTCAAGCAATGCTGAGCAAACAGAAATTTTGCAATCAGTTAAAAATGCCTTTAAGAATAGTGAGACAATTAATCGTAACAGCGACGCATACCAAAACAGATTAGCGCCTATTCCAGTAAATGATTTAATATTTGTTCCTGTAAAAGCAGAAAAAGGCGCAGTCACAGTAACTACCCACGGTGGTGAAACCGAAAAGATTGCAATGGAAGATATCGAGTATGAACGTAATAAACTTTTTGCAGGTCTTGGTGTTCTTAAGGCTTACCTAGGCTTTGAAGAAACAACACCCGGTGGTTTGGGTGATTCGACGTTAACTAAACTAGATGAACGCTTTGGTCGCCGCGTTTCTCGATTACAAGTTGTTCTTAAAGCTATTATCACACAAATTGTTGAATATTATTGGGTTTATAGCAGAAGCAATAGAACACTTGAAAATATGCCAAGTTTTACAGTTGTGCTTGGAAAAGTATCAACACGAGAAGACCAAGAAGCCCGTAGTACTTTGAGGGATAACTTTGATATCGCAGACAGAATACTTGGCTTCGCGACTAACCCGCTATTTGCTGAAAAGGTAAATGCTGACAAGCTCTTTAAATATATATTTGAAGAGGTTATTGGTATTGATACCTCTAAGTTTGACAACGCACCACACCCATCAGATATTAAGCTGTCTATTAAAGATTTAACTGATATTCTTGATAATGCAAAAGAACAAGTCGATACAAAAGACGAAGAGGCTAAACAAGAAGTAAAGGAATCAACTCATAGTAAGTATAAGCATAACGGCTTAGAGTGTACTACTAAGGAGTTATTAACGTCTAAAAATATTTACCGGCTTTTTGAAAATTATGATGTTGAGTTAGTAAATGAAGATGAAAGCCAAGTCATAACATTAAGCGATATGGTACAATTTAAACAGTTTTTAAGTGAGGCAACTTATAAAGATTTAAGGGATAAATCTAAACATGAGGATCCTGCCCGTGTTTCTAAGTCTAAGAAAATTAGAGTTCGCTATATGGGTGTAGATAAAGGTATGAATGTTATGTTTACAGTTTCAGCAGAAGACCCAGAAAAAAATGCTAAGGCTGGTAGACCAACCTCTTATAAAACAAAAGTTCTACTTCGTGATGCGGAGCAAATTTTTAAAGAAAAGCAAGGCACTACAACAGACGCAAATCTTGTAAGGCAGGCAATCAATGGTAACCTATTAGTATCTTGTACTTGTCCAGCAGCTACTTACTGGGGCCAAGAATACAAAGGTACAATTCATGATTACTCCTTAGTTAAGAATAATATTCCGCCTACAAGAAACCTACCAACACAAGTAGTATGTAAACACATGTTTGCAACACTTACAGCCCTACCTTTCTGGAATAATTCAATCGTCCGTGATTTTAGAGCATTAGGTCTTCTATCAGGGCATAAGAAACCCAAAAAATCTAAGCCTACCTCAGGGCCTGAAAATAAAGATGAAGCATAACAAAGGAGCATATGCAATATGAATGAAAAAGAACAAAGATTAAAAGAGCTTAAACGAGAACTAGAAGTTTTAGAAATTAGATTACGAGATTATACTCGTACTAAAGAGCCTGAAAAGATCAACATTGATAAATACAACTATTTAATTAAAAAGGTAAAACAAGAAATAGAAGACTTGGAGTATGATTTAGGAGTTAAAGAAGACATAACCACCGAAAGCCTTCAAAACAGAATTAGGCGTATTAAAGACACGCTTCGTTCAGAAACTAAAACAGAACAATCTAAAGTGCTAAAAGAGACTCTCAAGAGATTGCATAATGACCTAAGAGTTAGATCTATTGCTACACACCCATACAAGCAACTACTTGAAGCTAACAAAGTGTCAACAATTGAGATTGTTGCAACAATTCAAGAGTTTTTCCTTGATGCTATTGGGCTACCTGTTGAAGTTGTTGTTCAACCTAGAAAAAGCGAAGTTCTTGTAATAATTCCTAATTATGCAGTAGTATCTAAAGAAGGCGCTAAAGACCCTGCACATAGTAAGCTATATAAAGACTTAGTTAGTGTTTTTAATGACAAGTACAACTATGATGTAGGTATTTATAATGATGATAACGGTGGTCTATTAATTAACCTATATGACAAGCATACAGAAGCGCCTGTAAAATTATTTACAGAAGCAAATCTATACGCTGAAACACCGGTAGAAGAAGCTACTAGATCAGAGATTGAGGCGGAAGCTACTGAGTCAAATATTATCTTAGATGATAAGTTTATCTGGGTATTTGCTGTTCTTGATAAGAATAGTGAAGTACTTCAGGAAGATATATACTCATTAGATAAAGCTATTGATGCCTTTGTAAACCACGAACCAGAAGCTGTTATTCTTGTAGCATACCCTTATATTGATCCTAAACCAGGAGACCCAAATGTAGAGCTTGTCTTTGCCGATAACCCAGGTCCTGTTATTATATATGATACTGATAGAGCAACTAAACCTAAAGAAGACAAAGAAAAAGCACTCAACGATGAAGAGCTAGAACTAATCGCCAACCAAGAAAAGGAACTAAAAGATGATACTGAAGAAGTTCATGAGTCTATTATCTATGAAGCCAGTGGTAATGAAGCTAGCATAGCTAACCTTGAAAGCCAAGATGACTACGATATTATTATGACACTAAGTGAGCTTCATGAGAAGATTGTTAATGACCCATATAATAGCAAGCAATTCAGTACTGAGTTATTGAATCTCTTAATTATTCTTGTAAAGACGAATAGAGCAGATGATGTCTTAAACACACTTGTTCAGCTAGCTAAAGCAGCAGAGGGTAAAGCAGTAAGAGACTATATTATGGACTTTGGCGCATATATAGGTCAAAGAATTAAACAGATTAAAGCTAGAATTGCTGAAGAAGGTAATAAAGATAACCCATCTTCGCTTAAAGCATTAATAAATAGCGTTAGAAATAAAGGCAACAACTAATGACAGAAGTTTTACAAGAGTTTATAACATTTATAGACGATATTAAAATTATTTATAAGAGCACTATTCAAAGATCTGATGAAGAACTTATGTTCTTCATTAGTCGTGCAAAGGAGCAATCTAATGGTACTCCTGTTGAATATATAGAGCTTGTCTTTGATAAAGATGAAGAAGGTGAATACACTGATGCCTTCTATCACTACAAAAAAGTACCATTTGATAGAATTAGAAGAATTACAGGTTATCTTGTAGGAACTATTGATCTATGGAATGATGCTAAGCAAGCTGAACTAAAAAATAGAACTAAGCATTTTATGCAGTATGACGACGATTGTGATTGTGCACAGTGTAAAAAACAAGAAAAAGGAGAGGATCCTCTATGAAATTAAAAGAAACTGTAACAGTTAATGTCTTAGGCGCAAATGAAGGGCAGATCTCGCTCTTTACTAGTAATATTCAAGAATTAAAGATTACAAGAGTCCCTGGAGGCTTTGCGGTATTATTACAAGTTACATCAGGTAAGTATTATACATTAGCAGACCTTACTGATCCGACTATATTTGTATACGAGACAGAACAAGAAGCTATTGATGCTAAAGACGCATTTGTTGAGTCATTATTTATTCCAGCAGACCCTAACTACATCGATGGTGGTGATATTTAATGATTAAAGACAGACTTCAAATCGCTAGAGGTTCTGTTGCTCGTATCACTTCATTCCTTAACAGTTTTCGTGATTATGAAATAATATTTAATACTGATACTAACAGGCTAGGGATTGTCCTTCCTGATAAGACAATAGTATACATCGGCGCACCTGACATTAACGATACCTTTGAAGAAGACACCTATATTGAAAGCATCGAGGTTGACTCAGAAAGCCCTAATGTATTAAACATTATTCGTAAGCCTATTCCTAACCCTGACTTAGAACTTAACGACAACACTGAAACAAGTGGCAAATACATTAGTAAAATAGAAGTTGACGGAACAAATAAACACAAGTTAAATATTACTAAAAAAGATCTACCACAGGGCTTTAGTGGCAATTACAATGATCTAACAAACAAACCAACAATTCCAACTAAAACAAGCGATTTAACAAATGATAGTGGATTTTTAACGAGTTTGCCAACTCACAATCACGATGACAGATACTATACAGAAAGTGAAATTGATACAAAACTAGGTGATAAGGCAGATAGTTCGCATACGCACACTAAATCAGAAATCACTGACTTTCCAACAAGCATGACACCAACAGCACACAATCATACAAAGAGTGAAATTACTGATTTTCCAACAATTCCAACCATTCCTGACTTAACACTTAACGACAATACTGAAACAGATGGCAAATACATTAGTAAAATAGAAGTTGACAGCGCAAACAAGCACAAGTTAAATATTACTAAAAAAGACTTACCGGCGGGTTTTAGTGGAAGTTATAACGACTTATCAGACAAACCAACAATTCCAACCAAAACTAGCGATTTAACAAACGATAGCGGTTTCTTAACTGCTTTACCAACTCACAATCACGATGGCGCTTATTACCAAAAAAGCGAAACATACTCTAAAACTGAAGTTGATAATGCTATCAACTCCGCTATTCTTGGCTTATTAGGGGGTGAAAGTTAATGGCAGCAAAATATTCCGTTACATTTGAAGAAAACGGTGGTTCAACAGTAACTGATTTAACAGAACAAACAGCATTACCAACTCCATTACCAACAACCACTAAAGCAAATCATGTTTTTGCTGGGTGGTATTATGATAATTTATTCACGCAAAAAGCCAATGCAGGCGATGAATTAACTGCTAATGTAACGTTATACGCTAAGTGGTACACACCTACAACTTGGTGTGAAGATATAGCCGATGCTATCCGTGAAAAAGAAGGTAGTAGTGGTAATATTAAACACGTCGATTTTCCTGATAGAATTAGGAGCATTCAAGGTGCTAAAGAAGAAGAAACAAAGACAGTTACACCTAATTTTGCTAGTGGTAATGTAGTTGTTACTCCGACAAGTGGCAAAGTGCTAAGTCAAGTAACGATAAATAAAGATACTAACCATGTTGCTGACAATATTAAAAAAGATGTTGTTATATATGGAATTACTGGGACATTATCAACGGGTTCACAAAATATCTTTACAGGTGCAACAATACCACTAACGTATAAAAACAATACCCACGATTACGAAAACAATTACGAGTATAAATCGGCAACACACAACATTACCATTACGGGTTTAGACGGTAGAGCAACAATAACAGGTAATGGAACAAAAAAAGTAACAGTTGCTTTTGATGTGACCAGTTCAACTTCATCATTAAAGAACTTTACAATCACATGTGTTAAGGGTGAACAAGAACTAATCTATAAAGGACTTCACGCTCACTACGGAACAACAGTAACAGGTATATTAACATTCGCTTATACAAACATAACCTCTGATGGCAGTGCGGGAACAATAGGAACTAATTATAAATTCATTGAAACAGATAGCACTACGTTGCCATTATTTACAAACGATACAACCTTATGGAACTCTATCTATTCTTACCAAGTTTTGAATGTTTTAATGGGCAACTATTCATCATCAAGCATTGGAAGTAATTTTCTCCGCTATTGCTACTCATTTAATCAACCATTGACATTGCCTAGTAGCCTAACAAGTATTGGAAGTGATTTCCTCAACAATTGCTACTCATTTAATCAGCCATTGACATTGCCTAGTAGCCTAACAAGTATTGGAAGTAGTTTCCTCAACAATTGCTACTCATTTAATCAGCCATTGACATTGCCTAGTAGCCTATCAAGCATTGGAGATAATTTCCTCTACTATTGCTACTCATTTAATCAGCCATTGACATTGCCTAGTAGCCTATCAAGCATTGGAGATTATTTCCTCGGCTATTGCTACTCATTTAA
>JAKPKF010000146.1 GCA_029553845.1 bacterium
GGAACTAGGGATAACACTACCCCTCTTACTGATGGGGCTTCAGGTGCAGATCAGGATGGAGCTGAAATCCATGTTGACGGTTTGGACAATGGATGTACAATTAAGAAAGGTGATGTTTTCACTATTGGTGGTGTATATGCGGTTCATCCCGAAACGAAACAGTACCTTGGTTATCTTCAGCAGTTTACCGTTACAAAAGATGTTACGGTAGCTAGCGCATCAGGAGACGCTGATATTGAAATCTCTCCCGCTATTGTTGCTTCCGGAGCGAAGCAGAACGTGAGCAACAAGGCAGCTGATGGTCAGGCTATTACATTCGTGGGTGACGCAAGTTCTCAGTACGCTCAGAACCTTGCTTACCACAGGGATGCTTTCGCTTTCGTGACCGCTGACCTTGAAATGCCTAAAGGCGTTGACTTTGCAGCTAGGGAAGTCTATGACGGTATCTCTATGAGAATTGTCCGTCAGTATTCTATCTCCGATGACACCTTTCCTTGCAGGATTGATGTTCTGTTCGGATGCAAAGCAATCAGACCTCAGTTGGCTTGCCGAGTTCAGGGTAAGAAGAACGAGTAATAGGTAATTGGGGTAGAAGCTGAAAACTAGGGAGGGCTAATACCCCTCCCTTTTTTTATAGGAGAGAGTGATGGATACAAGCGAAGTTATAAAGACCGCTTTTAGGTTGAACGGAGTTAGAACTGTAGACGATGAAAACCTAGCCCTTGGTTTGAATTTATTGAACGTTATGCTCTCTTCTTGGGGAGTAGAAGGACTTTCTATTCCCTGTTTTGCTAAAGAAGAGCTTTCTTTAACAGTTGGCAAGGGAGTTTACACTATAGGAATTGATGGGGAATTTAATACTCAAAGACCGAATAGAATCACAGATGCTTATATCAATCATGATAATTATTTTCATCCTTTACTTGTTCATAACAATGCTCAGGAATATTTTGAACAGGGGTCAAGAAATGTTTCAGGTAAACCTTCTGAAATTTTTTATGTTCCTAGCTATCCTCTTGGAGTTATTTATTTCAATAACCTCCCTGATATTGCTTATATCTTAGAGCTACATTCAGAGAAGAACTTCGAAAACCTTCAAACTATAGGAAGCACTCTTATAGTCCCTCCTGAGTATCATGAAGCTATTCTCTATAATCTTGCAGTTAGAGTATCAATAGCTCTAGACAATCAACCTTCTCAGTATGTAGCTAATGTAGCTAATTTAGCTAAGGGCAATCTTGAAAATAAGAATGCTAAATATGTTATGGATAGAATTTCTAAAATAGATAATGCCCTTCTCTATGGAGTGAAGAGATAATGTATATAGGACAAACATACTCGATAAATTTCAGTAACGGAGGACTCACTCCTTTAAAGAATGAGAGTATCCTGAAACCTACTCAGATGATTGAATGTAGGAATTTCAACCTTCAGGATAATACAAGAATTGTCAGGGGTGGAACTAAGCTAATAAATGAAGAGCCTGTATCTGATTCGCCTAGAATAATGAATATGTTTGATTTTACGACCTATATAGTTTTTGCTACTTCTAACGGTTATTTCTATAAAGGTGTTAATCAGGGTATTGGATCTGGTTTAGGTACTTCTAAACCTACGAGTATTGAGAAATTTGGAAATAAAATTTTTATCTGTAACGGTAATATAGCTCCTTACTATTGGGATGGTGGGGCTGGAAATATAGTGGCTATGCCTTCTATCCCTACTTCATGGACTTCTGGAAACTATCCTGGACAGTTTATAGCTCATGGCAAAGGAAATTCTCTTCGTCTTTGGGCTGTAGATTTTGCTACTACTCCTTTTAATGTATTCGCTTCTAAGAATGGAGATCCTCTTTCCTTTGGTGATGAGGATTGTGTAGTACTGATAATTAATACTGGTGATCTCTATGGGATAGTAGCAGGAGTGGTTTTTCAGGATAATCTCATCCTCTTTGGGAGAAGAAAGGCTTACATAGTTGATGATTCCGCTACAAACCCTGCTTATTGGGGTTATTTTGAATCTCCCTGGGAAGGTGGGACAATTTCCTGGAGAACTTTAGTTAAGACCCCTAACGATATTATTTCTATGACAGAAGATTTTGATATTTACTCTGTTTCTGCTGCTTCTCAGTATGGAGACTATCAAACAGCTTCGCTTCTCCAGGGAACCGGATTAAAGGAATGGATGAGAGAGAACCTTGAGGATACCTATATTACTCAATTTCATGGAATATACGATCCTATCCTGAGAGCAGTTAGATTTTTTGTAGTAAGAAAAGATAAACAAGAGATTGATACTTGTCTCCTGTATTTTATCGACAGACCTCTAACTGAAGCCTGGGTTATCCATGATGCTTCTGAATTATCAGCTTCAGGATACAACGCTTCTTGTTCAGCTTTAATCTATGCCGGATCAGGAGATTATCAGATTTGGACTGGAGACTATGATGGAAATTTCTGGAAATTAAACGATAATGATAAACAAGACGGATCTTCAGGATTTGAGTCTACCTTTACTTCTCCCTCCTCTCCTTTAGAAGCCCCTAGATCAATGAAACGTTTTGATAAGCTCTATTTTGATATAGAAGTTTTTTCCAGTATCCAGGGAGAAATAAAGATAACCCCTATAATAGACAGAGTTCAATATGGAGCTTTCACTATCGTAGCTACGGAAGGGAGAAAATTTTATGAGATCCCTCTAGGGTATCTTGGATATGAATTGAAGTTTAAAGTGAGTAGCAATGTATCAGGGTTTAATTATGCAGTTCATCAAGCTATGGTTGATTTTAAACCTTTAACTAATAAACCTCAGTTAGAACAATGAAGGTAACTTGCGAATACAAAAAAGATAGTAGAACACTTACCCTTTATCTTCCTGATGATGTAGGAGAGTTTCTCCCTGAAGGGAGTATAGGAGAGGGTGTGCTTGCTCCTGGGTCTGTAAACAGCGATCATCTTCAGGATTATATTATTCTTGCTAAACACATTGTAAACGAGATCATAACGGAAGAAAAGATAGCTAACTTTTCAATATCTGCTGCAAAATTAGCTGCTGGTTCAGTTACTACAGATAAAATAGCTACTAAAGCTATTACTACAATAAAGCTCGATGATAGCTGCATTACCTCAGTCCAACTGCAAGATGGTTCTATAGGGCAGACAAAGATCCAGGCGGGAAATGCTCTTATAACTATAGTTTCTTCTCTTCCTGCTCTTCCGAATGACGATTATCCTCATGGTTCTACTATTTTTCTGACTACAGACAATAAGCTTTACAGATCTACAGGAACT
>JAKPKF010000160.1 GCA_029553845.1 bacterium
CAATTCTTTAATGTAGTTAAATCTTTTGTAGATTGGATTTGGTAAACACAATCTTAAGAATCCACATATCTTATCTGTTTTCTTTGTCTTAAAAGATATGAACACCTCTTTACCAATTGAAGATTTGTAATTAATTATCTCCATTTCTAAATCTTTCATTTTTACATTTGAATCCTGTATCTCTCTACTTCGGATTTCTTGTAATTTGAATCCTCTCTCTTCAATCTCTTTTTCTGCAATCTGCCTTAAATTAGTTTTTTTGTTTCCTGCAACAATCTCTTCCGAGGGTATATCTCGTATTATTCTAGATAATCTACAATATCTTGGAGTGGTAGGTATAACAGAAACTAAAACCTCAAGCAATTCTTCCTCTGTATATGGGGAGTACATGTTTTTCTTGTAGAGATTGTACAGGTATGTATTTGGAACTATGGATGTAGGATATATCTTTAATTCATCAGGAGAGAAATCTCTTCTCCAAAGTTTTTTGTAATCTGCAATATCTGAGTTTACTGTAGCTTTGTAAAGATTTGGCATCCAGTGACCATGTATCTTAAATCCTCCAAGTCTTAGGAGTTTAATTGCTTTTCTAACATCTTTTACTTTTCTTCCAATATTGTTTGCCTTAAGAATTTTATCGTCTAGAGATTGAATACCAATCTGTATCTTGGTAGCACCAAGTTTTCTTAAATGTATCACCTCTTCCTTGGTTATTAAATCTGGTCTTGTTTCAAAAACTAATCCTACATTTCTACAGTATGCTGTTTCGTTTATTAAATGTTCTTTCTCTAAATTAAAAAAAGAGGCTTCAGACTCGTAATCTTCTTTTGGAGGTATGTATTCTGTACTTTCGGGAGATATGTCGTTTAAGGCTTTGTAACACTGTGTAACAAACCAAAGTTGGTAATCTTGGGGATATGCACTCCAACTTCCACCTAGGACAAGTAGTTCAACTTTCTCGATATTATGTCCAACATTTTTAAGTGCAATTAATCTATTGTAAACTTGAGCATAGGGGTCAAAGTGGTTTGTAAGAGCTCTTTGTGCACCTGGCTCTGAAGATATGTAGCTTTTGGGCATATTTGGGTCATTGGGACAGAATATACATCGACCTGGGCATGGAAATGGTTTAGTTAGAACAGTTACTGTAGCAACTCCTGAGTTTGTTCTTGTTGGTTTTAATCTAATTCGCTCTTCAATTGTTTTATCTTGTAGCTCTAATTCTTTAAGGGCATATACCAGTTCGTCATGACGAAACAATCTCTTACCATCTTTTGGGTATTTTCGAAGTATCTTGTTTAGGGAGTCTTTTTCCCAGATTTTCTCTTCTTTAACCTCTTTGAAGATTTTCGTTAATTCTGTTTTATATTTCTCTGGTTTAAAATATTCCATTATTTTGTTATCCTCGTATTATCTAATATTTTCAACATCATATCTATATGAAAAGACCAAGTATTGCAGAAGAGAGGACCTTAATCTTAATGAAACCAGATGTACTACAAAGACAGATAGTTGGAGAGATACTTTCTAGATTTGAGAGGAAGGGATTTAAAATGGTTGCTGTCAAAATGCTAAATGCTACAAAAGCACAAGTAGGAGAGCATTACACTAGTGAAGAGCAGTATTTAATAGAGACAGGGGAAAAGGCAAAGAAGGGTGCAGAGGCTAGAGGGCAGGATGTTTCAAATTGGAATTCACTAGAGTGGGGAAAGATAATTAGAGACAGGAATATTGCATATTTAACATGTGGTCCAATCTTAGCAGTAGTTTTAGAGGGTCCAAATGTGGTCTCAAGTGTTCGAAAGGTTTTGGGTAGTACAAGTCCAGCAGATGGAGATGTTGGGACAATTAGAGCAGATTACTCTTTTGATTCGTATGCACTTGCAGATGTAGTAGCAAGATCAACCAGGACTATGCTTCATGCATCAGATTCTCCTGAGAATGCACAGAGGGAGATAAAAATATGGTTTAAGGAAAGTGAAATTTGTAATAATTATGAGACTGTAGCAGAAAAGATTTTCTACGATACAGGTTGGGATAATGCCTAATTTACATCTCAAGAATCTCTTGAATATCTTTCTTGGATTGTTTCGAAAAGCTGGAGGAATCCTTTATACTGTTTTCGAGTAGTGTCCCTCCGTCTTTCAAAAATTTCTTCATCTTTTCGAAATCTTTTTGTAATACCTCTCTAAGATTTGGATTGTAAAGTGCTGCTGCAGGATGATACATTGGAAAGATTGGAATTCCGCTAGGATGAGCATAGGGATTTCCATGTGCAGCTGTAATTGCAATATCTGGAACAAATCTTGCTAAGGCATGTCTTCCAAGTGGGACTATGACTTTGGGTTGGATGAATATTAATTCCGCATTGAGCCAAACTCTACAGCTATCTTTTTCTTGATCTGTTGGATCTCTGTTCTCTGGAGGCCTGTATTTAACTGTATTGGAGACATACACTTCGTTTCTTGTAAGACCAATCCCTTTGAGTAGTTGGTCTAGGAATTTTCCTGCTGCTCCTACAAACGGTTTCCCTTGTAAATCTTCATTTCTACCAGGGGCTTCTCCGATGAAAACAATTCCAGAAGAGGGAGGGGTTATTTCATATACTGGCTGAGTAGCAAGATCTTTTAGTTTACAGTTATTGTTTACTGCGTAGTATTCATGTAGTTCTTTTAAAGAAGAAAAATCTTTTTTCATATATCCATTATACCTGATTAATTGACTCCTGAGAGAAGTTTTTTGAAACTTTCCATATCTCCATACGCATGTACACGGGCAAGAGAGAGTCTATTGCGAAGATAGTGGTCTATGGATCTTCCACAGCTTGCTCCAATTAAATATCCCGCACCTGCAACTCTAGAGTATACTCTGCTATCTGCTACGCATCCAGGATATGCTATACCATACACAGGTTTGTCAGTTCTTGCTGCTAACATACTTTTGCTTGCATATATTTCATATGTTAGTTGATCTAAGTCTTTGAGATTAACAAAATTGGGATGTGTTGCAGAGTGTGAGGCTATCTCCATTCCTGCATCTGACATCTCTTTTAGTATGAATGTTTTACCAATACTGGATCTGTTTGAAATGACATAGAAGGTAGCTGTTAAACCGTATTTTTTTAATATTGGAAATGCATATTCATACTGTCCGGATGTTCCATCGTCAAATGTTAGCATAACCGTTTTCTGAGATGGGTTTCCACCTTTTTTGAGTAAATTGTAAAGCTCAAGCGAGCCAATTGTTTTGTAATTATTTCTAACTAAGTAAGCCATCTGTTCTTCAAACTGTTCTGGAGTAACATATAGTCCAGCTGTAAATTTTGAAATACCTTTTGGAGGAGGTCCAATCTGGTGGTACATGAATATGGGGACTCTTGTTGAGCCCTTACTTTGTACAATTGGTTTTACATCATATGGCTCATTGAAATTTTCGTCATTTACAACAAAAGTTTCTGAGAAGGTATATATTGGTGCTAAATATGTTTTGTCAGAGATAGTTTGAATTAAAAGTTCAACAGGTTGTTGTGTATCTAAGGTATTTAATCTTGGGTTAGAAAGAATATCTTTAAGTGGGATGCTAGTGCCATTCGAATCTTCCAATTCCTGAACATACTGTTTGAGTGTATTGATTTTGTAGAGTATCTCTTTGTTATCTAACTTTGCTTGGGTATATACCTCAGTTAGAAATGTGAGCATGTAGTCAATTTTAGAAAGTTGAGTTTTCTCTACATTGAAATATGTAGCCCCTGTGTATGTATCGTTTAGAGAGGATTCTACATCAGTAGTCTCCATCTTCTCTGTAGAGATATATTTGTTGTATGTTTTGTTTAGAAATGTTGTGTATGTATTATCTTCTGTAATTTCTTTCGAAGAGAGTAACCATTTAGAGAGAATTGAAAAATCTGAAATGCCAGAGATGTTTTCTATGTTAGTATCATTGTGAAAATAGATGTCGTTTGCAAATATCTTTGACAGTTCTTCTGATACAGAGGGTAGAGTGTTTAAAGAATTAAATTTATTTGCAATATTTTGGAGCTGAGTAAGAAAATATATGTCGACGTATTGTTGAGGAATTAGTATATTTAGATTGTTGTCATAAATATCTGTATAGAGTTCAGTTGCTGTTTTATTCTCTGTCTTGTGTGTAGTTGTAGAATATCTCAATAATTGTGTTTTTTCATGTTGAGTTAGATTTCCATACTGTTTTGTAAAGATGGAATACTCCTTTGGAAGTGTATTTAAAGATGGAAGAGGAGTGATTTCTGTTATCTCAGGTTGTTGGTAGGCAAGTTTGGAAGTATCAAAAGTAAAGGTTATTAGAGGTGCATTTGCGATTATCTCTTGGATAGGTGGTTTAAGGAAGTATGCTGTAGCAAGGGTAAGCTCTATGCCAAAAAGAAAGAGAATAGATATCAAAAGAATATCCAAAAGGTTTGGTTTAGCTTTTTTCTTCTTGGGCATATCTAGATAATATACTAAAAATACCTACTTGTATCTATATCAAGTTCTTTTGTCTTGAGATATCTTTACCTAACACATTGGTTTGGTATGTTTTGTAGTTGGTTGGTGAAGTAGTGAATGGTGTTTGTGTAGAACCAGGAGAACATAGGGAGTCCAAGTAATTTTAATATATTTACAGAATTAAATGTGAAATATATTCCCAATGCTATGAGTACAAAGATAACCGTAATTAAAAAGATTCTTGTGATTGTTTTATGCATATCCGTTATATATCTTCTGGAATTTATCTTGCCATAGTATAATTTCTTAGGATGGGATTATCAAAATATACGCTACAATTCTTGGAAGGAACATCAGAATTTGTTCTTAAAGAACTCTTAGAGAAATATCCAAAAGCTAAGGTTCTTGAATCCAATAACTTAAGTATATCCTTTGGTAGTGAAGAAAAAAACATAGAGGTATTTAGGGATTTGTACTCTCCAACACATATAGGAAATAGCAATGGGAAGATTCTTAATCTCTCAAGCAGAGAGTGGAGGAAGGGGTTTGTGTCAGCAGGTATGAATCCATCTTTGGCATATATCCTTTGTATGGTAGCACAGCTAAAAAAGGAGGATATACTTCTAGATCCATTTTGTGGCTCAAGTGTTATACCAATAACCGCTTTGAAATATTTTGGTATAAAGAGGGTAATATGTTCAGATATTAGTAGCAAGGCAATATCTATGAGTAAAAAGAATTTTGAAGCAGCAGAAATAGAAGATAGTAAATACAAATTATTTAAAAGTGATATTAGAAATATTTCACTTACTAAAAAGAATGTAGAAAAAATTGTAAGTAATTTACCATTTGGAATAAGGGTAGGGGAACATAATACTAATATAGAGATATATACTTCGCTAGAGGTATTGGCTAAGAAACTATTGAGGAGGAAGGGTATGCTAGTACTCTTAACTCAGGAAAAGAGATTGCTTAGAGAGGTATTTAAAAAAGAAGATTGGAGTGTAAAGAGCGTATTGAGAGTAAATGAGGGCGGATTATTACCAGAGGTTTTTGTTATCAAAAGAAGGTAAGAAACCTTTATGCTTTTACTAAATGCGTATTTCTGTGGCCTGAATTGTTTATACATCACTTTATTCCCTATTTGATTGACATGCTTAATATAAGGGT
>JAKPKF010000178.1 GCA_029553845.1 bacterium
CCGTTGTCCATTTCGTGATGGCAAAGCTTACACAATGTAACGACATTCTCTGCAATCCCTAATCCGCCTTTCGCTCTTGAGATAAGGTGTGCGTTAGGTTCTGCGAAGTGTGAACCGCAGATGATACAGCATTTATCTCGTGCATAGACTTCTTCTCTGACTTTCTTTGGTATGCTTGTGGCTTTGGTTCGGTTGCTCATATTTCCACCTCGTTAAATATGCTTATCTGACTATCTTCAAATGCAAACATAATCTCAAAATCATGTATCGTTGTTCCGTCTGGTCTGAATGTGACAGGACTGTCTTTATCCCATTTTAGCATTAATTCCCAATATTCAGGATAATTCTTGCGAAGAAATCTTAATTGTTTTTTAGTCTGATTATGACAGAACCAACACCCACCTCTTAGAGAATTTTTATAGATTGGCGACAATAAATCAAGTTCCTCGCATATTCTCTTTGCTTGTGTTTCTGTAATCTCATATTCAACAAGTGGGGATATTATCCTGTCACTTAAAATCTTAAATCTATTCGGTTCATCAAACGCAATTCCGATATATTTTATCCCCAATTTGTCAAGTTTCTTTAATATGTTTCCTTTTAATTGACTACTACACCAGTTACTTTTTATCATTGGGAATCCATATATAGTATTAGGGTATTTCGACCTCTCTGTTTTTTTTTTATAAAAATATTCCTCATAACTGTATTTTGACCTTATATGCTCTACCTCTATGCCATACCTTTCAAGGATTATCCTGTCAGCCTTTTTTTTAAATTCCACCATTTCAGGCAAATCAGCTGGTATAGTCTTTGTAGCCATTACCTCGACATGGATTATCCTGTCTAAAGGCATATTGTGCTGTTTGATTACTTCAAGCATTGCTATGCTGTCTTTGCCGTATGAAAGACTTGCAATATATTGGTTACTCATCTTTCCACCAACGGCTGTACTAACCTGATGTAGTTGCCTTTCTCGTATTTCCTGAACTCATCCAAATCCGTTTCTTCTGCGATTTTAAGGAAATTATCACAACTGCCAAAGTACCTCTTATTTTCAGATGAAAGCTTGTCATAGACTTCTAAAGCCCTTTCT
>JAKPKF010000194.1 GCA_029553845.1 bacterium
GTCCGCCTTCGCTTGTGAAAGAGCGTCATAGAGTGATAATCTTTCAGTTCTTTTGCACTCTATATGAACACCCTCCAAGCCCACAACATCTGCAGAGCCGTCTGCTCCGCAATATTGTTGTCCTCTCCTTGCCTCAAAGCCATATTCCCTTAACTTTTTAGCAAGTTCCCTCTCCCCTACTTTTCCTTTATTTCTACTGTCGACCATTTCTCGTCTCCTTTTTTCTTAGCAAGTTCCCTCACTTTTTTAATGTGTTTATTTAACTCCTCGTCATTCGCCATTTCATTACCACAACTAAGACAAAGATTTAAGTAAGGCGTTATTGGAACTAATGCCTTGCTTCCACATTTTTCACATTTCATTTTGTTTACCTCCTAAATCCATTCTCAACTGTGCTTTGTTTTCCTCTATTCGCTTCTGTGCCGCTTTGTAGTAGTCCTCGTCAATCTCAAAGCCTATGTAGTCAAAGCCCATGTCGTAACAGGCGATTAATGACGATGCGCTCCCGACGTGGGTATCAAGTATCTTGTCGCCTTGCTTGGCGTAGTTCATTAAGAGCCATTTGTATAGTGCTACGGGCTTTTGGGTTGGATGGATTCGGCGTTCTTTTCCCATACGGTGGGTCGCAAATACATAAATCCACGTATTTGTCCGGAATTTGTTTCATTCCCTCCATACAGTCCATGTTGTATAACTTGTTTAGTTCAAGTATTAACGCCTCCTCCTGTTCCTCAATTAGTAGAAACTAACCACTCCTTATCTCCTATATTCCTATTTGCTCATCAACTGTATTATCCATAGCCTTTACAGTGTCAAAAATCTTTACCGCCCTTGAAATATATTCTGCTCTGAACCTTCTGTACTCCTCATCACTTGTCGCAATCCAGTAGCCTCCGGTTATTGATGATGATACAATCCTGTGTCCTTCGTTTCGTAGTTCATTTACATACATTCTGATTAACCTTTCAGAAACACCGAGCCACCTCGCCGATATTTTCCTGTCCATAGGCGTGTACACGCTTGCCTTTTTCAATAATTCTAAAACTGCCTCCTTCATTGTTTTTCTCCTTTCAGTAATAATTTAATCTCGGTGGGGATTTCAGCAACTGCCTTTTGCCTTTGTCTTATTGATTTAATGGATTTAAGAAACTCTCCCCTAACAACTGTATTTACTGTGTTAATATCAACTTGCCCTAAATCTTTTAAGTCCCTTGCACTACCTACCCATACTTGACACTCAAGTGGTAGTTTTTCAAAACTCACATTACCCTTTATGCCTTCTGAAAGTTTGTTCCACAGTTCAGCTTCTGTATTTCCTTTACAAGCAAGATAATCAATTTGCTCCTGTATGCCTGCAACTGTCGGTGGGTATTGATTAACTTTAATATAATTCATTAGTGCTGTTTTCAACACCTTGATTGGATAATTGTGAAACATTCCATAGTACAAGGTTAAAGTCGCTTGCATTTCCTTACTTGTCATTTGCTTGTAGTTACTAGGATATGCGGTTTTCAAAATCTCCATTAAAATTTTAACTTCTTCTTTTTTCATTTTACTCTCCTAAAAGTCAATGTCTAAGAAACTCTTTTCCTTTTTCTCACCTTTGATTTCATAAACACTACTCCAACCGTTCATTATTGATTGGTTTAATATCTTTTCACACTCGGAAACATCCCCACCTGTCATATCGTTCAATTTCCCAAGTAAGAGTGTAATTGCTCTTTTAGTCATTGGTTTCTTGATTTCCTTACGGAATTGAGTAAACTCTTTTATTGGTTCTAATAAATCAATAGGTACATCTTCATAGATGTCTGCTTTATTAGGTTTTTCTGAAATTTCTTCGCCTATATCTTTATTATCCTTATCTATACTATCCTTACCTAACCTAACCTGTGTCTCCAA
>JAKPKF010000201.1 GCA_029553845.1 bacterium
AAGTCTGTATGTGGCTTGTCCATATCTCTCTTTGCAAAACCATCTACATCTTGCACAGATATTGTACTTCCGTATATCTCTTCATTCTCTGTGCGAATAATACATAGCTCAAACCCTTTCTCTAAGATATTGTTTCCGACAATTTGTGCGGAATTTAGTGCGCTACTTCTTGAAAGTGGATTAACAAATCTAGATGGTCTTCCTACTTCCTTAAGACCAACCTTTATCTGCTTACCAAGTTTTCTAAGAAATCTTGAGTCCATGGATTCTGGATTACCTAAAATGCTTAAACCAAAGATTACTTTGTCCTCTTTCTTCGAAAAATCGTTAAGAAATGTATCTAAATCTTCTATAATGTATCCAAATCTTATGAATCCACCAAGTCTGTTGAAGACTTTTTTAAGCACCTCCTCAGAAATATCGTTACTTTTAACTAGCAGAATATTGTCTGAATATCTATGAATTGTATCTTTGTTTAAACCAAAGGTATTAAAAACAGAAACAAGTTCTGCAAAAGATAAATCCTGAAAATTTCCTGACTCAAAATAGTACTGTTTGGGCATTATCCTATTTTCTTAACAAGAACTTTTGTTATTAATGGTCTTGAACCGAAATGCTTTCTATATCTGGATTTAGCCTTATACTTAAGACCATTTATCTTCTCTCCTTTTTTCTGAGAGGAGATTTCCAAAGAAACTTTAGAACCCTCAATGTATGGGTTCCCTATTTTAATGTCTTCACCATCAGCAATTAAGAGAACCTCAGAGATTTCAATCTTGTCTCCTTTGTTACCTACTAATTTGTTAATCTCGTATTCTTTTCCTTCATATACCTTGAGCTGTACTCCAGAGATAGCGATTACTGCAAATTTATTCTTAGAAACTTTTTTTGTTTCTTCTTTAACAACCCTCTTAGTTACTTTCTTTGGTGTCTTTTTAATTTCTTTCTCTATTTCTGCCATAGGAAACGATTTTAAGTTAATATTGTCAAAAAGTCAATAAATCTAAGATATTTCATACACATCTAATATATCTTCACTCTTGTTTTTTGTCTTTCCAAGATATTTCATATATATATTCTGTACAATACCCATAGAAAATAGTGTCATTATAGTTACAGTACCACCTGAGCTCATAAGTGGAAGTGGAATGCCCGTGGCAGGTATAGCCCCGAGATTTGTTCCTACATTAATAAAAACTCCAAGAAGGATTTGTAACCCTACTCCTATGCATATCAAGGATAACATTCTATCTTCTACCAAATTCATTCCTGTTGTAAAACATACAAGCACTATTGCTGCATACAGGCCTAAAAGAAAGAGACTTCCAACAAGTCCAAATTCTTCTGCATAGGAAGCAAATATGAAGTCAGTTTCGTGCTCTGGTATGAACTCTCGTTTACTTTGAGTACCATTTCCAAATCCTTTTCCAAATATCTGTCCAGAGCCTATGGCTATCCTGGACTGGTTAACATTAAAGCCAATATTACTTTCTGTTTCGGCTGGATTAAAAAATGCCTCTATTCTGTCTTTCTGGTAATCACGCAATACACTATCCCATACGACAGAGAGTAAAACCCCAAGAAGTAAGGCAACAGAAAGAGAGATTACAACAAGTATTTTAGACATCCTTCTTGAATATATTGAAAAGATGGCAATCACAATTCCCAAGATAACAAGAGCGTACCAATACCAATTACCCGTTATAGCTGCCACCAAAAACCCTGTGGTTATACTACCGATTATTGTTACCAGCACACTGTTTCTAAAAGGATTACTAAGGCCAAGAAATGCTAGCAGAAACCATATACTCATAATTAACAGGGACATACTTCCACCTGGTTCAAGATAAATGAGGAGAAAAATAACCAAAGTACTCGCAAGAGTAATTAGAAAGAGTATCCATTCATTGAATTTCTCTTTCATAGACATAATGCTTGCTGTAATTAGAATAACAGAAAGTTTTGCAATTTCAGATGGTTGTATCTGAAATCCACCTATGACTAGCCATCTTCTTACACCGTTAATAACTGGAGCAAAGAATAATGTGATTACAAGAAGAGCTACAGTAACACCATATATTAGAGCTAATACTTGCCAATACTTAAGATATGTCAAATCAACTTTAGAGAAGAAGAGAAATCCTAGCCATCCAATTCCCAAAGCTATGACTTGTTTCCAAACAATACTAAGTTCTCCAAGACTTCCATCTGGAAGTATCCTCGTAGAAAGAAGCGTTATTACTCCAAGAGCAGATAGAAGTATTAGTGGTAAAACAATTACTATGTTTGAACCAAAAAAAGTCCTTTTCTTAGAAATGTTAATTGGCATATGAAGATTTTAGCACCTAATCTTTATCCTGTCTTCTCATAAAGGCTGGAATATCCAAAGGATCTTCTCCATCCTCTTGAGGAATGTTTATTGTGGCTTCAGACTTCTTAACAGATTCATCATCATGCTCTTCTTTCTCGTCGTCATCTCTTTCAAATGTTTCCAACACCTCATCTTTATTATCTAGAATGTCTTCATCATCATCTATATCTTCTTTCTTTTCCTCTTCTTTAAATCCAAATGTTCTAAGAGGTTGTCCTGTTGTTTTCTGTAATTTAGTGTATACCTGTTTGTTCTCGTCAAAGCCTGTTGCTACAACTGTAATTGTTAATTCATCTCCCGCATCTGGATCAATTTGTGCACCAAATTTAATATTTGCTGAAGGGTCTACTGCTTCTTTAATTAATTCTGAAACCTGACTAATCTCTGAGAGTGTTAAATCTGCACCAACGACATTGTAAAGAACACCAGTTGCACCCTCTATAGACATATCCAAGAGAGGACTTGTAGTTGCTTTTCTAGCGGCTTCCGCAGCTCTATTTTCTCCACTTGCACGACCTATGCCCATAAGCGCAGTACCAGCATTTTGCATAACTGACTTAGCATCATTAAAGTCTGCATTAATGTATCCTGTTTCGCTTATGAGGCTGGAAATACTTCTTACACCCTCTGCGAGCACAGAGTCTACCTTCTTCATGGCATCTATAAACGAAAGCTTCTCACTTTCATCAATTATCTCTAATAATCTTTGGTTAGGAACAACTATCAAGGTATCTACCTTGTCTCTAAGTGCTGCAATACCCTCTTCAGCTATTTCTTTTCTTTTATTACCCTCAAAATCAAAGGGCTTGGTAACAACCGCTACTGTTAGTGCACCCATGTTCTTTGCAACTCCAGCAATTATTGGTGCAGCTCCAGTTCCAGTTCCTCCACCCATACCTGCTGTAATGAAAACCATATTTGCACCCTCCAGAAGCTCCTGAATCTGGTCTAAACTTTCCTCTGCAGATTGCGCACCCATCTCATGGTTACCACCAACTCCAAGACCGTGTGTCAAATCTTCTCCAAGCTGAAGTGTAACAGGTGCAGAAGACATCTTTAATGCTTGAGCATCTGTATTAAATGCCATAAATTCAACTCCAGAAATATCGTAGTCGTTCATCATCGTATTGATGGCATTACATCCACCACCACCGACTCCCACAACCTTAATTTTTGCTACTGGATCTACATTGGTTGTAACTAACATAACACTTTACTCGATAATTTTAATTAAGGCAGTAAAGACTTAAACCATTCTCCAACTTTCCCCAAAAATCCATTTATATTTACTTTTCCTTTCTCACTGCCACTGACATCTACATCATCATCTAGGGCATGTTTTATCAAGCCTTGTACACAAGCAAAAGATGGATCGGAGATTTCCTCCGTCATTCCTGAAAGACCTGAAGGATATCCTACTCTTGCTGCGACTCCAAATACACTTTGCGTCAATTTCGTTATATTTCTTAGTAATGCACTACCCCCTGTTAAAACTACACCTGCTGGCATAGCAATATCGTAGCCTGCTTTCGAAACATTCTCTTTTGCCATTTCAAATATCTCTTCACATCTAGCCTCTACAATTTTCTGAATCATATCTTTTGAAACACTTTTCTCTACACCAAACTCAGAAAGATCTACCTCATCACTCTTAGATTTTTTCTCAATGGGTTCATCTGCTCTTCTAAGAAGAGCTGGTGTTGAGTCCATATCTTTACCTTTTTTAACATTGCATTTGTTATCTAATATGTCTGACATGTTTACCTTTATTTTTTCAGCATCCTCAAGAGATACTTGAAGGCCAATTGCTATATCACTGGTAATACTGTTTCCACCAAGAGGAATAGATGCACTGTAAATGATTGCACCCTCTTCAAATATCGCTATACATGTTGTTCCAGAGCCGATATCCATTAGTGTAACACCCAATTCTTTCTCTGTATCTGTAAGTACTGAAAGTGATGATGCCCAACCATTGAATATTACATCATATACATGAAGGCCAATCTGTTCTACGCACTTTTTAATATTCTGCCAGTAAGAATTTGGTGCAGTTATTATATGTGTTTCTACCTCTAATCTCCCACCACTCATCCCAATGGGATATTTAATTCCACCTTGATTATCTACTACAAATTCTCTAGGGATTATATGGATAGGATTTAAATTGTCTGGCAAGGAAAGTGTTCTAGCATTTTCAATTGCTCTGTATGTATCGTCAATTGTTATTTCACTACCTGCAACAGCTACTACTCCCTTGTTATTTAAACTTGTAACTAGCTCACCATTTATTGAAACATATACATCTGAGATTGTGACACCTGCCATTCTCTCCGCAGCCGTTACACTTTCAGATATTGCGTTAGTTGCATCATCTATATTTACTACCACACCTTTCTTTATACCCTTACTCGGATATGTACATACTCCGATAACGGAAGGTGTTTTATTATCCTCTACAGAGGATATTACTGTTGTAATCTTTGAGGAACCTACATCTATAGCTGTTATTATTTTTCGTGCCATAATCTTTAAGGCAGTAATTTTACATCAAATTATTATATTGAAAGAACAACACTAAACAAGTTCTCTATAATAATATAATCAAAATTATATATATACGCAAGAACTTTATCAATTCTTAATCACTGGTCTTTCAAATCTAACATCCAATGACTTAAGCATAATCTTATCACTTTTGATTTTCCCTGCAACTATTACTAATCTTTCAAGTTGTGTATCTAAATCTTCACCTATAGAAAATCGCAGTATCTTGCCATCTATTGTCTGCAGTTCTAAAATATCTCCACTCAGAGTAACGCTCTCAATATTGTAACCTAGTGATTTAGTTACTTTGGTAACTTTAGAGATACTTTCCATAACCAATAATTTTTCTTTACCGTTTTCTAATTTAGATATATCTACAGAGGATGATGTAAGAAGATATAATTTGTTTGTTTCAATATAACCCATACAACAGTCTCTAGTTTCCCCCTCGCATACTCGCTCAAGCATAATCCCTTCAGTAGAGAGTACATAGCATTGACCCCCATTTAAAACAGAGAGTAATTCCGGTTGATATATTTCAACAAAGATTTCTAGTTTATTTGGAAGAGATTTTTTAACATCTACATTTTTAATGTAGGAGATATTAGATACTAGTTGATTATTTAATTCACTGGGAGAGAGTAAAAAGAAGTTCTCCCCGACACTATTCTCTTCTATGTATTTTGATATGTCGTTAAGGATATTTGGCGGTATTTCAGCACCAGAGATGTCATATATTCCATACTTTTTAATATTCCAGATACCTACTAAATTTGTAACTATAATTAAGAGTATTACTATGGTTACGAAGAGGTTCTTCCTAATAAATGCAACTGGTTTAAATCTAGATACTTTATCTAATATATGGTTAGTAGGCTGTTTTGGGATTTCCATACATTTAGTTTATCTTAACTTCAAATCAATGGAAAGTGGAAAATCTAATGGAGCGAGAGACGGGGTTCGAACCCGCGACCTACACATTGGCAATGTGTCGTTCTAGCCAACTGAACTACTCTCGCATGGTGCCGAGACCCAGGTTCGAACTGGGGACCCTTTGTTCTTCAGACAAATGCTCTACCAGCTGAGCTATCTCGGCATTTACAAGATAATAACAAGTAAATAAGAAATTTTCAATTATTTGCTATCCTTAACACCTTTTCTTTAAAATCATTCTTAGCAAATCCCTTTACATATTCCACTATCTTTTTGTGACTCCACTTCTCTCTTTCAAATCTTTCAAACACTTTCTCAAATTCTGCTACATCCAAAGTACTAAAAAACAAACCAGTAGAACCTTCACTTAAACTCTCCACAATACCCCCACCCTTGTAAGCAAGAACAGGAGTACCACACAGCATAGCTTCAATTGGGAAAATACCAAAATCCTCAATTCCACACTGAATATATCCAGAGGCTTTAGAAAGTAATTCCCACTTCTCTTTGTCAGATATCTTTCCTAAAAATTGTATATTCTTGTATCTTCGATATTTTCTTTTCAACTTTCCCTTCATACTTCCAGTACCTACAATTTTAAGCTCAAAACCTAATTTACTTGCACACTCTAAAAGAAAATCCCCACCCTTATTTGGCTCGAAAGGAGCACCAGAAACAAAATAGCTCTCCCTGTTTTCGTATATCTTTCCAACATATTCATCTACAGGAGGATATATTACATGGTCTATTTTTCTTCCCCAGTACTTCTGTGCACGATCTTTTGTAAAATTAGAGTTTGTAATTATTATATCTGGTCTGTTGCATGCTGATGTATCCCATACCCTCATTTTGTTTAAGAGCATAATCCAAATGAATTTGAATATTCCATATTTCTCCCCAACCCTTTTGGTATATATATCCTTCATATCCCAAGCATATCTCATAGGGGAGTGAAGATAGCAGATATGCTTGCAGTAAACCGGAGTAATTACTCCGTGAGCTACACTTGAACTAGAGGAAATTACTAAATCATAGTTGGAAAAGTCAAATTGCTCTATGGCAAATGACCACAAAGGATATGTATATCTGTAAATCTTTTTAATAAAGGGAAGTTTACTTAAAAAGGAAAAATGTATATTTGATCTATTTATCTTTTTCGAAATATCTTCCTTACTTCCAAACAAAGCATATATATCTGCTTGAGGGTATATATCTAGGAATTTCTCCAACACCCTATTCGCACCACCCATGCTGAAAAGCGACTCTGTGACGAAAGCTACTCTATTTTTCATATACAATGATAGTCCCCTTACCCTTTGTGAAATTTCTAGGTTTGGCAAATACCATTAAACCACCAAAGGCAATTAAGATTACACCACTTACTAAAATTGCTTTGTCAAAGGGAATGGCAGTATTAATCGGAGTGTACTGTTTTGCTCCAATCTTAAATATCGCTGAATCTGGCTTGACTCTGAGAATATTTGTTGGAGGGCTACCATCTTTTAGCATCACACTCTGGAAAAGATTATCCCCATTGTCAAATTCCCAATCCAATACTGTATTACCTGGCTTTACAATCTTAAATGCTAACCTTGCCATAACATCTGGTTTAGTTCCTGTTTTATACAAAGTACCACTACCAGATTGTGTGAATCCAGTAAGCATGACTACACCATTTTCGTTATCTATGGTACTCTCATCGTCTGGCCACTGTTCAAACAGTAGATTGTTTCTCTCTGCTTTTTCTAATTTTAGATATGCTGGATCGAAAGTTATTACAAATCTCGCAGATGTAAGCTCTTCTCCCCCACTATCTATAAGGACATCTACTAAAAATCCTTCATCTTTGTTTACCACATTTCCACCGTTTGGATAAAATGAGAAATTCGGCTCAGAAGCAAAAATACTTTTAACAGGCAAAAACATTAATGAAAAAAGAATTATTAATAATTTGAATATTCTATTGGTTGTCATAGTTAAAATATTACCATAATATATGGTGGTATGGAAAATCTAAAAATATTTTTCTTGGCAGTAGTACAAGGAATATCTGAATTACTTCCGATATCTAGTAGTGGACATCTTATACTTTTTGGAAGATTAATAGAAATGGAAGTATCTACACTCCTACTTACTACACTACACATAGGAACAAGCTTTGCAATTATTGTTTTTTTTAGAAAAAGACTTTTCTCAAATCTTTTTACCAAAAAGAAACTCGTTTTCTACCTTAAAATTCTAATTTCAATTATTCCAGCCGCAGTGATTGGAGTATTGTATGAGAGCAAAGTAGAACAGATACTAAGATTTACATGGATTATCGCTGCTTCATTAATATTCTGGGGAATACTTATGATAATTGCGGATTATATAAAAATACCAAGAAGATACAAAAAAATAGAAGATATCCCATGGAAAAAAGCATTAATTATTGGAATATCTCAGATAATCGCGTTGGTACCAGGGACATCTAGATCTGGGATTGCAACTTTAACAGGTATAACTTTGGGAATAGATAAGTACAGAGCTTTCGAATACAGTTTAATTTTAGGAATCCCTATCCTTCTTGGCTCTTCCCTCTGGGAGATATGGAAAGCCCTTACTATTGAACCAACTTACCAAATTGAATTACTTCCTGCTGTTTTGCTCAAGATTGGCATAGTAATTATTGTTCCTTTTGTTGTTGGATATGTCTCTCTTGTAATACTTAAGAAAGTAAAAAGAGAAAAATGGTTAACCGTATTTGGAATTTATAGAATAATATTGGGAACAGTTATTTTGCTTTTTCTATAATACAGCTCTCAAATCTACACCAGTCATATTCGCAGGTGTCTCCATGCCAATTAGTCCCAGACATGTAGGGGCAATATCTGCTAGCAAACCAGTCTGTCTTGCATTTGGCCCAGTCCCTATCTTTCTAATTGGGATACCTGCCTTAGGATAAACCTCTTCCATATCATTGAGTAGAATTAATGGAACTGGATTGTTTGTATGAGCAATATCTATCTCTTTGGTAACCCTGTTTATCATGGTCTCACAATTTCCATGATCTGCAGTAATTACTACTGCACCTCCCATTGCCAAGGTTTCTTTGGTAACATCACGAACACATTCATCTACAATTTCATTGCTTTTAACTGCTGCATTAAAATCTCCGGTATGCCCAACCATATCTGGATTTGCGAAATTCATGAGGATAAAACTGTAATCATTTGTTGCTATATCCTTAATTCTTCTTACTGCCTCATCTCTAATTAACAGTGCACTCATTTCTGGTACTTGAGCATAATTATCTACCTTAGGAGAAGGGATATTAAAGAAGTCTTCTCCCTCATGTGGAGCTTCTATACCACCATTAAAGAAGTATGTCACATGCATGTATTTCTCAGTCTCAGATATATGTATCTGCTTCTTACCATTTTCTGACAAATATTCTGCAAGTGATTTCTTAACTGGCAGGGGTGGAAATACTACATTAGCAGTCAATCCTTCCTCATAACCTGTCATTGTTGCGAAATAGATATCATTGGGATAGTTTCTTCTACTGAAGTGTGTAAAATCCTTCTGAACAAAAACCTTTGTTAGTTGTCTAGATCTGTCCTCTCTAAAGTTCCAAAAAAGTACAGCATCTCCCTCCTTTACTACTCCAACTGGAAGCCCCTGTGCATCTACACACACTCTTGGTTTAAAATGCTCGTCATCTTCTCCTAGTGTATATGATTTCTGCACAATCTCTCTTGGATCTACAAATGTTTCGTCAGCTATACCAACCATGCACTCATATGCCAATTTGGTCCTTTCCCACCTACTATCTCTGTCCATGCCATAAAATCTTCCCATTATACTCGCAATTTTCCCAACTCCTAGTTCATCTATCTTCTCCACTAGTTTACTAACATACAGATATCCATCTTTCTGTCCTGTATCTCGACCATCGAGCATGATATGAATATATGGATCAATACCATAGGCTTTACATACCTCCAAGAGAGAGAAAAGATGCTTAATGTGTCCATGAACACCAGCAGCACTAAGAACTCCTGTTAGATGTAATTTAGTTCCTCTCTTGTGAACAAGATCTATCATTTCCTTAATTACGGGATTGGTATCCAGCTCTTTTGCAGATATTGCATCATTAATCCTTGGAAGTGTTTGGTATACCACTTGCCCCGCTCCAATATTCAAATGTCCAACCTCAGAATTTCCAGCTTCTTCAGATGGAAGCCCAACATGAGTGCCAGATGCATGTATTAATGTAGACCTTCCATAGGTCCATACAGTATCTAGAAATGGGGTTTTTGCAGCTAGTACAGCATTCCCCTCTGGATCTGGATGTATACCAAATCCATCCATGATAATTAAAGTTACAAACTTTCTAACATCCAAAACTCTTTGAGGATCCTCTCCGTTCTTGAATTGTTTTTTAAATATGTTCATTTGGCAGTAGTAATAATTTGAGACCTTAACTATAATATACCTTAATGGTTGATTTACGCAAAAAAGATATACAAAAATTAAGTACTGATCTCATAGATATAGTAAAAAATCTAGATCTAGAAAAGAAAAGAGAAAGACTTCTCAATCTTCAGAACGAAACATTGAAAGAAAATTTCTGGGAAGATTCTGTACATGCAAAGGAAGTCATGAGAGAAGTTGGAGCCTTGCAAGAAGAAATTAACAGTATTGACTCTCTTAAGGGAGATATCAATTCTCTTGTAGAAATTTTCGACTCTACTACAAAGGAAACAGAACAGAATGATCTCATTGAAGAGTATGAATCTCTCAGAGAAAGATTAGATAAATTCTCCATGATGAAATTTCTCTCTGGAAAATATGACAGCGCAGATTGCATACTTTCAATACATGCAGGACAGGGAGGAACTGAAGCTGACGATTGGGCCCAAATTCTTTTTAGAATGTACACAATGTACTGCGACAAGCAGGGTTGGAAATATGAGGTATTAAACATGGTGAAAGGAAATGAAGCAGGGATTTCTACAGTCACAATCTCAATATCTGGTAAATATGCATATGGAATGCTCAAAAAAGAATCTGGAGTACACAGACTCGTTAGAATATCTCCATTTAATGCACAAGGCCTTAGACAAACTACCTTCGCTGGTGTAGAGGTATTGCCGATGATGGAAGAATTAGACAAAGAGATTGATATACCGGAAAAAGATTTAGAATTTAAAGCAGTACTTTCAGGAGGACCAGGAGGCCAAAATGTAAACAAGACTTCATCAGCAGTCATAATTACACATGTTCCAACTGGTATTACAATCCACTCTTCCAATGAAAGAAGCCAAGCACAAAACAGACAGAATGCAATGAAAATACTCAAAGCTAAGTTATGGAAGATTAAACAGGAAGAAAGAGTAGATGAAATATCTCAAATAAAAGGAGATTACAAAATAGCTGGATGGGGAAATCAGATCAGAAATTACATATTATACCCATATAAATTAGTAAGAGATTTACGTACAAATGTGGAGTCCTCGGATCCAGAGTATGTCTTAGATGGTAATCTTGATAAATTTATTGAAGCTCAAACCAAATTAAAGTAAGATATATGGTATCCTATACAATTAAACTGTCTAATTCTGCTCATGTTACTTTTTGACAAAGTTACAAAAAAATACAACGAACATATAGTTGCTCTTGATGATGTAAATTTCAAGGTAGATACTGGAGAATTTCTTTTCATGGTAGGTCCCTCTGGAGCAGGAAAAACAACACTTCTAAGACTGCTCATTCGCGAAGAGATACCTACATCAGGGAGTATCTTTTTTGACAAGATTGAAGTGCCCAAACTTCCCTCCCGCCTGCTCCCAAATTACAGACAGAGATTGGGAGTAGTTTTTCAAGACATCAAACTTTTAAGTAACAAGACACTTCTAGAAAATATAGAGTTTGCCTTGGAGATTCTTGGTAAAGAAGAAAAAGAGATTAAAGAAACTACAGAATATCTCTTAGAGACTGTTGGACTTCAGGATAGAAGAAACCTGTTCCCAGCTCAACTCTCTGGTGGAGAGCAACAAAGAGGAGCGATAGCTAGGGCATTAGCAAACAATCCGGAGTTATTCGTTGCAGATGAGCCAACAGGAAACCTAGATCCAGACAATGCTTTCCAAGTTTTAGATATACTTCGCAAGATTAACAAATCTGGCACAACAGTAATGGTAATCACACATGACAGAGATATTGTGAACGATATGAAGACTAGAGTCATTAGAATAGACAAAGGCAAAATAATTGGAGATAGTCAGGGCGATTATGATCATCATAAAGCT
>JAKPKF010000221.1 GCA_029553845.1 bacterium
CAAAGAAATGTGGGCAGAATGTTTAAGAGTATTAAAACCGGGAGGACATCTACTAGCCTTTTCAGGAACAAGAACATATCATAGAATGGCAGTAGCTATTGAAGATGCTGGGTTTGAGGTGCGAGATATGATTGAGTGGGTATATGGCTCAGGATTTCCTAAAAGTTTGAATATAGCGAAACAATTAGAATCTGGTGCTCATCACCCTTTGGCGAAGACCAAAGTAAAAAAAACAGACGTTGATGAGGTAAATGGCACGGAAGCCCAGCCAGACTCCGAATGGGGTAACAACGAATATGGTGGAGACAATGGAAAATGTCCTAAATGTGGAAAATGGTATATTTCTGGCTCTCCGTGTGTTTGTCCGAAAATAAAAGTTGAATATACAAATCCAGACGCTAAACAATGGGAAGGCTGGGGCACAGCTCTAAAACCAGCACACGAGCCTATCTGTATGGCACGAAAACCTTTAGCAGAGAAATCAGTAGCCGAGAACTGTCTTAAATGGGGAACAGGTGGAATAAATATAGATGAGAGTAGAGTTGGAACAGAAGGTGGTGGAACACATTGTGATAACAGAGATGCAGAAGGTAATTGTCTTGGACATAATAACGCTGGTAAATCAACAAGTGGAGAAACTATACACGCAAAAGAAACTGGTGAAGTAACAGGTCGCTTCCCTGCCAACCTAATCCACGACAATAGTGAAGAAGTAAGAGAGTGTTTTCCTGAAACGAAGAGTGGTAAAATGGGTAAACAACATACAAGGCACACTGATGGAAGTCCTAATGGTATTTACGGTAAATTTGATATTAACCACGAGCTTGGAGAAACTTATGGAGACTCAGGCAACGCCTCTCGTTTCTTTAAATCAATAAAAAAACCCTATGTTTACTCTGGTAAAGAATATGAAGTAGAGGGATTTGTAAAAAACTGTAAACCACAAGCACCATCAAACTATAATGATGAAGGAAGTCCAGCAAGATATTTTAAATCAATAATCTACCAAGCAAAGGCAAGTAAGAGTGAACGAAATAAGGGGTGTGAGGGATTGCCATTAGGAGAACCACCAGCAAGTGCAAGAAGTAAACCAGCAGAAGGTAGAGAAAATGCTTTGGGTAATCCAAGACACAATAATCATCCAACAGTCAAACCAATCGCTCTTATGGAATACTTAATCAAAATGGTAACTCCCAAAGGTGGAATAGTATTAGACCCCTTCGCAGGTTCGGGTTCCACATTAGTAGCTGCTAAACAAAATGGTTTTGATTATATCGGAATAGAACTAGCTGAAGAATACATACCGACAATTGAAGCAAGATTAGAAGCAGCAAACCCACAACAAACTTTAATTTAAGGCAAACCAATGACCCTAAGAGTAATTAAAAGGAGAAAATATGTTATCACAAGACGAATTAAAAGCCCTTCAAGTTCTCTTACAAAGAGTTGACTTGAAAGGAAGTGAGGCAGGTATTGTAGCCCAGATTCAATTTAAGATTCAAAGGATGCTCGAAGAACCAAAAAAAGAAGCTGAAAAACTAGACAAAGGAATAGATGAAGCGAAGCGAGATAAAAAAGCTTGATAAAATTTGGTCAGAGAAAGTTAAGGAAATAGGCAACTATCGATGTCTTAAATGTGGAACAACAGATAAGAAATTAGA
>JAKPKF010000235.1 GCA_029553845.1 bacterium
CTTCGCAATAGCTCCAACTTCACTTGAAATAGTTTTTCCATACTCTGGGGCAAGCCGAATAGCAAGATTATAAATAATCGGTTCTTCGTAGTAACTTGGAAACGAAATCGTATCTGTCGTTAAACCAAACGAGCTTGTCTCCGTAAACGGCTTGTAACTATCAAGGTAAAGAACATAAGCCGAATCAGGTACTGGGTAAAGATACAAACTTGCAAGTGGATAGTTTGGATGAAAAAATAATGAGTAAGGAAGTCCAGTAGTATCTTTTACTGAAATTCCTCTGTACGTTCCTTCTGTAATAATATCCACCGGATGAGTGGTTGTTCCACCTTCAAGTATATATGCGCCAGTTACCTGATTCGGTCTTGCTGTGTTGATACTTCCACCTGTTCCCCAAGAATAGTTTCCTACACCAGCAGTTAAAGTAAAGTTTTCTTTAATTGTTGCAAAGACATTAGAGCTTACAGCACCCCACGAACGAAGCATTGACTGAAGAGCTGTAAGTGCTTCTGCTTGTCTAGTAGTTTCAATCGTCTCTCCGCTACTTAAAGCTCCTATTTTTCTAAGGCTTGCACTAATTAAATCAGATACTAACATTAACTACTCCTCCTTATTTCCAAATCCCCTCTTTTATCAGCAATTCTTTTATCTTGGTCAGCTCATCTTTATTCTGGTTATGACAAGCCCTCAAAGCACGAACCTCAAACCACAAGTCCATCCAGATTTCATACAACTTAAACCACCAATCATAAGGATTCATTTCTTTCTCCGTTCATTTCCGTCATAAGAGACAACTGGCCTTATAATACACGCAGCAACATCTTTTCCTTCGTCATTGAAGTAACTCACAGATCATTTGAACGTCCCCTGCACCATTTCTTTACCGTAGTGAATAATCAGATAAAGCACACCACCAGCCGCCGCTATTTTAAACAGATACCAGAAAATTGAGTCTCGCAGTCTGGTTATCGGAAGCCTGAACCACTGGAACTCTTCAAGCTCATCAAGACGCTTCTTGACTTCATCGCAAAAGATGTCTAGCCTTTTTGAGATATTAGCCACATTATGAGACAGCCCGTTAGTGACAATCCTCTCAATAGATTCCTGTTTTTCCTCTATTCTCGCTGACGTTTCGGCGTAGGCAATCTGCCGTTCAATCATCCCATCGAGTTTATGATTGATGTCCCTTAATGATTCAACGAGTTCATGATGCGCA
>JAKPKF010000256.1 GCA_029553845.1 bacterium
TTAAAATATGTAAGGTGCATGGAGGATAGGACTCCAGAGTTTAGCTAACTAGTAGGGTGCAAGTCCCTCACCTTGGGTTATAACCTTCCTCCCTCACTTCCGAAAGGTTGGGGGGAGGAGCAGTCTTTGTATCTATTTGAAATGATATATAAATGTGATAGTATATTTAATATCTGATTAAATGATGTTATTTAATCATTAGTTATTATTAACATATTAAATAAAAATAGAAGACTTACTTCTTGTATTTCCAACCTCTTTTTGTTCCCGTTGTCAACTTTTCAGTACCATTGCCTAAATTTAAATTATGGGATATAATAACCTATAGTTATATTTATATAATTTTACGTTAAATAAAAATGCCTAACGAAATTTCCGGTATAGAAGGGTTTAGTGATGAGACCAATAGTAGCAGAGATATTTCAATGGATGGATTAGAGGGTAGTTTGGAAACTGGCTATGAAGGAGGTGAGCGTAGAGAGAACAGTACTGTAGAAGAGAATGAAAGAGATGATACAAAGTACAGTAAGAGTAGAAAATTCTCAGCGAATAAAGTGATTGGAGGTATACTTGTTGGTGCGGGATTATTATCTACAAGAGGTTCTGTAGTTAATGCAAATAGAAATATTGATAAGGAGATATTAAATGAAAAAGCTCCTGCTAATTCGCTCTTATTAGATAGAAATTCTCTTAGGATAAATAAGGAACAACATAGTTTTTTGGATTCGAATATAAGCTCACACTTTGATAAGGGTAGGCTTGTTGTAGACCAGATCGAGGAATATGAGAGTAATTTATTAGTGAAGGATAATTATGTAGAACAAGAGGAGTTGAAACCCCAAAGGGAGCAATTTTGGACAGAAAAGCTTGAACCTATAGAGGGAAATAAGGTTCCATTTGGGGATTTTGTTGATGTGGAGGTTGCTAATTGTTTAGATCTAACGAATTGGAAAGATTATGAATTAATTTCTACGGAAGATTTAGAACCTACTAATTTTGTACCTAGACTTGTCTCTTATATTTATTATGATGAGAAAGGACAGAGTGGTGTTTTGAGTCCTAGACTATATGTTATACCTATGAGTAAAAGTATGACAACATTTGATGCAGAACTTCCGGTTTTAGAATACTCGTTAAATCCAGATATGCTTCATTCTCTTGCAGTATCTAAGATGTATACAGTTTCTACGCCTGAAGGAGCAGAAATTGTTTTTGGTGGCCCAGAAGATAGTGATAAAAATGTTTTTAATGGGAAGTTTATTGTTCTTATGTGGGTGACAACTACTAGAGGAGAGAGGATAGACTTTATGCTTCCAGAGGATAATCCTGAAGAAACGAAATTGCTGATACAAAGACTGTCACGATATCGTGAAAGAATTAATTTAAATTTCAGTCTCTGGCCAGAGAAAGTTATCCTTTCTCCAGATTCTGAGACAAAAGATTTCCAAGAGCTGTTAAATCATTATGATCCAGAATTGTTACGTTTTGCTAGAAAATATAATCCAATAGAAATAAAGCGCTTTGTTAAAATCTTTGAAGATGAGTTTTTTAAGTAATTGCATTATTGGAATCTTAGAATTGTTCTCTCTTGTAAATTCTGTAAATATCTGTGTATAATCTGTTAATAAATTAAACTGCTCGCTTCTTGTTTTGTTTGGTGCGTTTAATTTGCCATAGAAAGGTTATGAATATTAAAGCTGGAAAGTTGTTCAAAGTGTATGTTATTTTTTCTCTTTTGTTATTGGCTTTAGGAGCTTATTATATTTACGAGAGATTTTTCCTAAAGGATGAGTATTTGAAAATCGCTGAGTCTAGGGTTTTCTTTGAAGCGGATCTGACAGATCTTCATTCTGGAGAGCCTGTTCTTACTTCAATCCCTATTCGTTTAACGAGTTTTGATGAAAGTGACTGTCGGCTTAAATATTGTTTTCTTTCAAACTGTTCCTACATATTTGATATGGGATGTGCTAGTTTTCGGGGTGGATATGATGGACCTGGTTACTACAGATTAAGAGTAGAATTTCAGGATAGGAAAAAAAGATTTTTGTATAATACGAAAATCCTAAAGAACTGGCAATTGGAATTGGTTGACAGGAAAGACTTCTCACCGGACAGGTATTTGCAAGGTTTTAAGGATCTCTTGTCGGAAGAGTATTTGTGGAGAATGTCCTCTGTCCCTATATCTCCGGTTTCATCGTCTGTGGAAGATTGGTTTAAGAATGAAAAAGTTTTTTTGAGTAACAACTATCTTAAATCTCTCTCTCTCTTACCTGAGTTAGCAGAAGTTTTAATGGATGAAGAGTTGATAGCAATTTTTGATAGGGAGTTGGAATATCTCAATCTCAATAAAGTGGAAATAATTAAAGAAAATAGCCATATACTATATGAGGATACTCAAATTAAGTATATACGGTATCCAGAAGCATATATTCTAAGACTTGTGGATCTTGGTTTAGACAAGGATTATCTCCTTTTCATAGACAATTTTCTTATCCCAGAATATTCGGAATCTACTCTTCTATTAGATCTTGATAAGGACCCATTATTGCTCATGGGGAGCGCTGTTTACTCCGAGGGGTATCTGAATTTGGTTCGGTACTCTGACTATTCTCGGGTATTTAGAGATTATGGGAGAGATGAATTAGCGAACTACGCCAAGAACAAGATGATTGAGGTATATGAAGATTCTGGATTTACAATAAATGGCTTGTGTTCTTTGGTACATTCAAATCAAGATGTTATAGCCCCCTTAAAAATGAAGAGGCAACTAGAGCAAATTTTACTTAATGATAACTGGGAGTTGATAGAAGGCAATCTGTATGAACTATTAATGTGTGATTTGTATGCTAAGAATAATGAGATAAAGATTCGAGGTTTAGATGATGGAATACAAGGTGCTTTGGAATTAAATACAATAAAAGTAGGGGATAATTTGTTTGTTGTCAGAAGTCACGCTACTGAAGGGCAAGATGAAGTGATGAGTCTAGATACTCCTACCTATAGTTTGTTAGATAATATTTTGTATCTATTGTATGAAAATAATTAAGAGATTATTAGTTCTTTCAATTGTCTCCTGTTTTTTTTTCTTGGGAGCTTCTAAAACTTTTGTATATTCATGGCTAGGTACCAATTGTTCTTGTATAGGTACTACATATTATTGCTATACTTGTACTAAATGTCCTACGCTTGCATGCCAAGGTCTTTCATGTGAGCAAATTCGCAGGGGTCCTGAGCAATGTACTTGTTTTGAGGGAGCTTGCAGTTGTCATCCGGAATATAATATGTGCTGTAATTACACAACCTGGGAGCCAGATTCTTGCAATTGTATGACCTGTTGCACTCCTGGACCATGTAGTTGTCCTGCTTGTCCTGATGGCTATACTACAGCTAATACAGGATGTAAGGTCAGTAGTTGTCCTAGTGGTTGGACACTAAGTAGTGGAACTTGTACAAAGTCGTGTTCGAATGGATGTAATAACTGTGGAACCCAGACTTGTTATCGTAAGGCTCAATATACCTCTGCACCATCGCAACCTACCAGTTTAACAGTAAGGTTGGGTGGTGTAGATTATAATATAACTAGTACAAGCTCTAGTAACCCTTTAAGAATAGAGTACGATGGATCCTCTGCAAGAAAGGTTTTTTCCAATGATGCTCCTTCAGGTGCATATTATCAATATCTTCTATATGGTTCTTATTCTGGGGGTTCTGCTACTTCAAATTATGATGCTGTAAATGAGAAAATACAACCTACATCAGGAAGTTTCTCTCCTTCTGCTGGTCCTGCAAGGTTTGAAGCTCAGCATTTCTATTACAAATGTTTTAACCAAAATCCTAATACAAAGCTATATTCTGGAACTAAAACAGGATATTTCTGTTTAGAAACTAATATAATAGATATAAGTCAACCATCCTACAAGCCATCTAGCTTAACCTTTAGACTAAACCCTTACACTATTTCTCTTTCTGAAACAAGTGATACTGTGATTCCTCTAGTATGTGAGGGAGAAACACCAGAAGTATATATTCCTGCAGTAAGTCTTCCAGAAGCTAAGGGGATAAGGTACAACTATTTCGCAAGAGACTCTAGCAATACGCAGCTGTTTGAAACAGTATCATCAACAAACCGTATTAACTTTACTCCGGTTTCCTATCTCCAAACTGAAGGAAATACTGGTTCTGTAACTGGTTCTTTCGAGACCTTAAACTGGTGTGATAATAATTGGAAATACTCTCCAACAAGAACGGGTAGATTTAAGGTAGAAACTAATGACCCATTACCTAAACCTGCTCAATTGGATCTCTGTGTTTCTGGCTTATGTGCAACAGGAGGTCTTTCAGAAAATTCCAGCAACCCATCCTTGGTAAGGGTATCTTGTACGCAGGGAGATACACAAATGTCTCTCTCTTCAGTACTGGGGACCCTCTACAATCGCAATCTCTATGAATACTCTTCTGCCAATTTCGCAACTATTTTAAGCGAAAATCGGGTTCAAGTATATCCTAACTCTCCAACATACTTAAAAGAGGGAGATTCAGGGTCGATAACAGGAAGACATATGAGAAAGGATAGATGTAATATTGGCGAACAGTACTCTCCAAGCATCACAGGCTATTACAAAGTAGAGGTCAATGAACCAGTAGATGCTCCAGAAGATGTATATATGAGAATAGATGGGCAGGAGACAAAGCTCTCAAAGGATCAGTCTAAGCCTACTAAGATAAAAATGCCCTCCACAAACAAAAATGTTCAGACAGCTCTAAAAAGTATCTCCCTCCCTCGCACGGCTCATCCCTCTCAATATGGGTATAGGTTTGAAGTAAACAACTGGGGAGTGGACCAGGAATGGATAAGGTGGAATTTATGTAGTTCTCCCTATCCTGAAGACTACTGTACTGAGGCAGATCAAGCAAGGCTACAAAATTTTGTTCCTTCTGGTATGGATGTCTTGGAAGTACTAAAAGAAGGGGCACGTGGCCATGTTGTAGGTGGATATTACACATGTAACCTTTGTGGCTGTCCTCACAATGGAGCTCCTAATGGTACTAGAGTAGATTCTGGATTAGAATCAGGTTACTATCTTGTTAACAGAAATCCGGAGATGGAGGGAATAATACAGTTTGATCCTGAGTTGCAAGGAGTAAAAAATTGTGTTCCAGAGGATAACCATACAGGTCTTACCGAAGGCAATACTATTGCTGTAACCATAGAGGGAAGGGATTACGATGGAGAGGATGAGATTAGTGGTATGGTTCTCTATTTAGTCAAAGAAGATAAAGCTAATTCTATTCACAGCCTAAAATCGATAAGTGACAGACCTGGGAGCTACACTGGAACAGACTCTGATTCTGTAGGGATAATGATTAAAAAGAAACCACAAAGCTCTTCTTGGACTACAAATGATTTTGAATTATATGTGACAACAGGTCAAAGTGGGACATGGATTGTCAGGCGACTGCAAGGAGAGGAAGTAACCATTGAGAACACTGCAAGAGACGATATTATTACAATAAATAATATTAGTGCTGACAAGAAAAATATCCAAGAGGGAGAATCTTCTTATGAAAAAGTAATATTTAAGTTTGATTTAACATTTCATTCTCCTGGTGAGGACAATTTATATTTAGACGGTACGTATCAGATATGGGGAATGGTTTTCGATCAATATATGATTTTCAAACCCGAAGGGGAAGCTTATTCCTATATAGATCAAACTCGTGGGATGAGGAATGATTTTAACTGGACATTTGATTTCAATCCTCCCGTTATAGGGGAGGATTTGCAGAGCTATCCATTTCCTCCGTCACACATCTATATAGAATTGGAGGGCTCTGTTTTACATGACAATCTAGGTTCTGGAGGTTCTGGAGTTAGAAATATCATCTTAGATGCATACAGAAGTAATGCTGAACATGATCAAATAGATGATTTAGTATTAAAATTGCCTTTGAACAAACCGGATGGAGAACTAGAGAGCAATGCTACTATAACTCCTCTGGTAGGGGAAGGAACTGATATTGGAAGTTTTGGTGCTATCAATTCATGGAATTTAGAAACGAAGGATTGGCCAGAGAAGGTATTGGTTGATATCCTTAATAATGAAGAAGGAGACATAATATTTTATGCTACTGCTTTTGATAAGGCATGTAACTACTCTACGAATAATGGAGTACGAATTGATTTGCGCTCATGGATAACAACTAGAGGAGGAGTAATGTATTCGGTAGATAATTTTGGGCCTGAAGCAAAAGCGTTAGATGAAGGCGATGGAATACAGGCATATAGATTATCTTCAGGAGAATTGTCATTGAAAACTTTAACAGAAAATCAAATCATATATGAAATGACGACAGGAACAAAGGTATTAATGTCCAAAATTGATCGTTTGAATGGAATTACTCATAATACAAAAGCTGGCGATACTCAAGGCAAAGGAGGCGTTAGAGCTGTTAGAGCGGTAGGGATTCAAGACGACAATAATCTTAATAGATTTTGGTTTAACTACTTCAAGTTGAAGTTAGAAAAAGAGAGAAAGGAGAACGAGAATGAGTCTCCTCAGTTTGAGTACGTTGAGACAAAAGGAGACACTGAAATTAGAACATTAGAGAGTGTATGCAAAGATAGTAAAGTATGTGCAATATATTCTAAAGATTCAATAACACTGGCTAATAAAAACGAGGATGGAGAGGACGAAACGTTCTATTGTGATAGGAAAGCATTGATTATGTCAGAGGGAGATATTCATATAGAGCCTGATTTTGTTAATAAGGATCTTGATGGAGAAATGTCTGGTTGTATAATCATTGCCAATGGAAAGATTACGATAGGGGAAGGGCAGTATAGAAGTATCCCCCCTGTAAATCCAGAGAGTACTACTGATGCAGGAGTTGTAGGATATGATTACATAGAGGCCTTTATGATGGCTGAAGGACAAATCTTAATCCAGCCTGCGGATAGGGATAAGCTAGTAAGAGATGGACTTGAAATTAAAGGTTCCCTTGTTTCATTTGGAACGGGTCTGGTCCCAGATCAAGGAGAAAAATCAATCTATATACAAAGAAGTTTGAAATTACATACATTAACTAATCCAGTTTTGGTAATGCTTTGGGATATGAGGTACGCTAAGATCTCTGAATACTTTTTTGGTAAAGATAGTAACCTTTACAAACAAGAGGTAGGATTTAAAGTGTTTTAACAGGAAAATATGAATAGAAATATGACAAAAAACAAATACTCAGGACAAGCTCTTGCTATAGCGATGTTGATATTAGTAGTTTCTTCATTAATAGGATTAGCTATGTATTCTAGAACTACAAAAGATAAAACATTAACTTTAGAAGAGAGAGCTTCAGGAGAAGCCTTAGAAGTTTCTGATGTAATTCTGAATAATATAACAAGTTTTACTGTAGAGGAAATAGCAATGAAACTAAATGAGTACTACTATGAGGAAGGGGACAGCTTTGATTTAACAGATGAAGTGGTATTATACGAAAACAGTGGAGAGGATGATATAACACTCCTTTTTAGAAGCTTAGGTTTACTTGCCGATAACGAGAAGTTCTCTGAAACATTAGACCCTTTGTGTCCGGTAAGCATTCTTCCTAATGAATATCAGTTAACAATACAGAAGACTTCTCCAGATATAGGATATGAATTGAGGCCAGGACACATATGGTCTTTCCCTACATGGAAATTAATAATACCGTTCGACCCGAATGCAGAAGAAAGGTCTTGTATTCTTAGACTAAAAATATCTGAGATAGGAGATCCTCTTGCAGGGTTTGTTCTAACAAAGCTATATTGCGAATATAACCAACAGACAGATCTTGTGCAATCTTGTACAGATATAGAAAATGAATATGAAATGGTAAATTATAGATTTGGAACATCATCCGGAGAGACATATTCAGGATTTTTGGATGATCACTGGACAGGAATCTCCCCTGGAGAGACAATAGAGTTTTCTCTCGAAGAAGATGGAGTTAGAGAGATTCCAACTGAAATAAGGATAAAGGCACTGGGAAGGTTGGGTTCTCCGGGTATTAAGATTTCCTATGAATTAGAGGGAGATTGTGGGATAGATGTTAATATGTATCTAGTAAGAGCTACAGCAAACTGTTCTGGGGTATACAGGGGCAAAGAAATAGTAGTTCCGCAGAAAGGTCACAATCTACTCTTTGACTATGTATATTTTAAAGGATTGTAGGAAGGAAGGGGAGTGTTCGATAAGATATGTATAAGCCCTTGCATCTTCTGTTTTTGTATGTTAAAATCCTCTCGAGTTTGGGATATACGTGTGAAGGTAAGGCTTCCTCTTAAAGAGATTGATTCTTTAACGAATACTTAGTTGCCAAAGGTGTTTTTATCTTTGGGACTGTTATCCTCCTCAGCTCCTTAAAAGTTGAAGAGTGACAGGAAGTCTAAATTTTTTACGACTTTCTAAATTAGTGTGATTGGGTTCACACAATTCATTTAGTCAGACAATTAAAATCCAACTTAATGCTGGTTGGTCATACTATGCATATAGTATGTAAGTCAAGCGTTTTTCAATGAGAGTTTGATCATAGCTCAGGATGAACGTTGGCTGTGTGCCTAAGGTATGCAAGTCGAACGATCCCGCTAACCTATAGTTGCTTGCAATTACTGGTTTTAGGGATAGTGGCAAACGGGTGAGTAACACGTGGATAACCTGCCTTGAAATCATGAATAGCTTATCGAAAGATGGGATAATACATGATAGTCTTACTTTTTCTTAAGATTTTGTAAGTAAAGCTACGGCGTTTCAAGAGGGGTCCGCGTCCTATCAGCTTGTTGGTGAGGTAATGGCTCACCAAGGCTAAGACGGGTAGCTGGCGTGAGAGCGCGGTCAGCCACCATGGAACTGAGACACGGTCCATACTCCTACGGGAGGCAGCAATTAGGAATCTTGCGCAATGGGGGCAACCCTGACGCAGCGACACAGCGTGGAGGAAGAAGGTCTTCGGATTGTAAACTCCTTTTATATGGGACGAATAGATGACGGTACCATATGAATAAGCACCTGCTAACTACGTGCCAGAAGCATCGGTAATGCGTAGGGTGCAAACGTTATCCGGATTTATTGGGCGTATAGAGATGCGTAGGCGTTTTTGTAAGTCCTTAGTTAAAGACCACGGCTCAACCGTGGGAAAGCTTCGGATACTGCAAAAATTGAGACAGGAAGGGGCGAACAGAATTCCCAGTGGAGCGGTGAAATGCGTTGATATTGGGAGGAATATCAGTGGCGAAGGCGGTTCGCTGGTCCTTGTCTGACGCTGAGGCTCGAAAGCGTGGGTAGCGAAACGGATTAGATACCCGTGTAGTCCACGCTGTAAACTATGAATGCTAGGTGTTCGGTACAACTGTTTTTCCCCTCGGGGAAAAATGGAAGTATTGAGTGCCGCAGTTAACACGTTAAGCATTCCGCCTGGGAAGTACTGCCGCAAGGCTAAAACTCAAATGAATTGGCGGGGACCCGCACAAGCGGAGGAGCGCGTGGTTTAATTCGACGGCAATCGAAGAACCTTACCAGGGTTTGAAATGTATCTGCAAGCCCCCAGAAACGGGGGAGTCCTTAGAGGGTGATACACAGGTGCTGCATGGCCGCCGTCAGCTCGTGTCGTGAGATGTAGGGTTAAGTCCCGAAATGAGCGCAACCCCTATCCTATGTTACAAGTGTCTTAGGAAACCGCCTCGGTAAAACGAGGAGGAAGGTGGGGATGACGTCTGGTCCGCATAGCCCTTATGTCCTGGGCTACACACGCGCTACAATGGCCGATACAATGGGGAGCCAAATCGTAAGATGGAGCAAATCCTCAAAGTCGGTCTCAGTTCGAATTGAGGTCTGAAACTCGACCTCATGAAGGTGGATTCGCTAGTAATCGTAGATCAGCCATGCTACGGTGAATACGTTCTCGGGTCTTGCACACACCGCCCATCAAACCATGGAAGTAGGTGATACCCGAAGGTGTCCCGCTAACTTATAGCGTGAGAGGAGAAAGGCTACCTTGTAGCCTCTTTCGCACTACAGGTTAGCGGGATGACGAAGGTAACGCTTATAACTGGGGTTAAGTTGTAACAAGGTAGCCGTAGGGGAATCTGCGGCTGAATTACCTCCTTTCAAGGAGTAACCAAGACTTTCCTGTCACTTTTTAGCTTTTAAGAAAGAGCTAGTTCTTTAAATGATGACCGAAGAGAAGAGGGGCGCATAGCTCAGTTGGCTAGAGCGCAGTCCTGATAAGACTGAGGTCCCAAGTTCGACCCTTGGTGCGCCCACCAGATCGAAATGGGCCTGTAGCTCAGCTGGCTAGAGCACTTCATTTGCAATGAAGAGGTCAGGAGTTCAATTCTCCTCAGGTCCACAATGACAAAGAAAGAAGAGAAATCTTTAATCTTTGATAGGCCAGATATATGTATATATCTTTACTGTTGAGGTAGGTCCAATGTTTTTACAGTAAGATTTACAATATCTGTAGTTGCACATTTACAACTGAATAGAAAGAAATTTCAATTAAGCGAACTAAGGGCATACGGTGAATGCCTTGGCGCAAAAAACCGAAGAAGGACGTGGTAGGCTGCGATAAGCCTCGGGTAGCTGTCAAACAAGCTTTGATCCGGGGATTTCCGAATGGGGAAACCTAATTGGGCTCAAACCCAATTATCTTGCAGTGAATTCATAGCTGTACAGATGGTAACGCAGGGAAGTGAAACCTCTCAGTACCTGCAGGAATAGAGAACAAAAGTTAATTCCCCCAGTAGTGGCGAACGAAAAGGGAAGAGCCTAAACTCATATCGTGTAAGAGGGATAAGAATCATGATTCGCGTTGCGATGATTGAGGATTTGAACTCGTAGGTTGCTACTCGTGCGATGTGAGGGTTGTAAGAGTCAGATGAACTGGTAGCAAGCAGTTCAAGAAGTTACAAATTTCCATTTTAGTAGAAAATATCTGGAAAGATATACCATAGAGAGTGATAGTCTCGTATATGAAAATGTGGGAACTTCTTTTGATTTCTTGAGTACCACGGGACACGTGAGATCTTGTGGGAATCTGCCAATACCACTTGGCAAGGCTAAATATTTTTTGCGACCGATAGAGAACAAGTAGAGAGAGGGAAAGGTGAAAAGTACCCCTGTTAGGGGAGTGAAAGAGTACCTGAAACCGTATGCTTACAAACAGTCAGAGTCCCGCTTACTTATAGTTGGAGAAAATCTTTTTTAAGTCTCCAGTTATAGGTTAGCGGGATGATGGCGTGCCTATTGAAGAATGACCCAGTGAGTTCGTTGTATATGGCAAGGTTAACCATGTTTATTGGGGAGCCGGAGCGAAAGCGAGTTTGAATAGAGCGATTTAGTCATATGCACGATACCCGAAACCAAGTGATCTAACCATGAGCAGGGCGAAGAAACAAGAAATTATTTTGGAGGCCCGAACTCTTTAATGTTGCAAAATTATGAGATGACTTGTGGTTAGCGGTAACATGCCAAACGAACTTGGTAATAGCTGGTTCTCCCCGAAATAGCTTTAGGGCTAGCGTCACAATTTAATGAACGGGGGTAGAGCACTGATTAGATTTGGGGCCCGAAAGGGTACCCAATCTTGTTAAACTCCGAATACCGTTTTGTATATTGTGGCAGTTAGAGCTAGGGAGCTAAGTTCCTGCGCTCGAAAGGGAAACAGCCCGGATCGTCAGATAAGGACCCTAAATTCTACCTTAGTGGGAAAGGAGGTGGAGTTTCTCCGACAGCTAGGAGGTTGGCTTAGAGGCAGCCATCCTTTAAAAAATGCGTAAAAGCTTACTAGTCAAGAGATTCTGCACTTAAAATTTAACGGGGCTCAAGGTAGATTCCGAAGCTGCGACTCGTCCTGCCTACTTATAGTGTAAAGTTTTTCCTAAAACAGGATAATATATTTGCACTACAGGTTGGCGGGATGGAGGGTAGGGGAGCGTTCTATACATGACCAGATTAGCATCTGGTAATTAGCTGTGAAGGTGGCCTGAAAGGAGCTGCTGGAGCGTATAGAAGTGAGAATGCTGGGATGAGTAACGAAAAGCGGGTAAAAACCCCGCTCGCCGAATGTCTAAGGTTTCCATGGCTATGTCAGTCAACCATGGGTTAGTCGGTCCTAAGCAGAGACTGAAAAGCGTATGCGATGGACAACAGGTTAATATTCCTGTACTGCTAATATTAGAAATGGAGCGTGAAGATTGAAACTGCAGGCCCCTCATTGGTTTGGGGTACAAGCAACAAGAGAGTCTTTCTAGGCAAATCCGGAAAGATGCTTACCGCCTAGCGGTATGAACGCAAGTTGTGATGTAAAGGTGACCCTCGGGAATCCAATCTGTTAGATTAATCTTCCAGGAAAAACTTCTATCATCAATTACTTCGGTAATTGTAATAATATTGGCAACCGTACTGCAATCCGACACAGGTAGACAGGTGTAAAAGCACCAAGGCGTACGAGTGATGCGTTGTTAAGGAATTCGGCAAATTAACCCCGTAAGTTCGCGAGAAGGGGGACTTCCCACCATAGGTATTTATATTTGTGGTGATGGAAGTGGCACAGAACAGGGAGGGACGACTAGTTACCAAAACTACAGGTGCTTGCAAACTCGTAAGAGGATGTATAAGTGCTGACGCCTGCCCAATGCCAGAAGGTTAAGGTTGTTGGTCAACCGTCTGCCAGGTGCACTTCGGTGCCTTGGTGGTGGTGAAGCCAGTAGCTGAAGCCCTGGTCAATGGCGGCTGTAACTATAACGGTCCTAAGGTAGCGTAATACCTCGTCACTTAATTAGTGAATTGCATGAAAGGCGTAACGATCCTTCCACTGTCTCGACAACGTGCTCGGTGAAATTGAAATGGCTGTGAAGATGCGGCCTACCTATACCAGGACAAAAAGACCCCGTGGAGCTTTACTTCAGCTTTGCATTGGGATAAATATTTGGATGTACAGAATATGTGGGAGACTATGAAGTCATTTCGTCAGGAATGGTGGAGTCGTCAGTGTAATACCACTCTTTTAAGTGCTTATTTCTAACAGTGTCCATAATCTGGATTCTAGACAGTGCATGGTGGGAAGTTTAACTGGGGCGGTTGCTTGCTAAAGAGTACCGCAAGCGCACAAAGGTCTCCTCAACCCGGATGGAAATCGGGTGAAGAGTGCATAAGCATAAGGAGGCTTTACTGTGAGGAAGACATTCCGATCAGTTACGAAAGTAGGTTTAAGTGATCCTTTAGTTGCGTGTGGAAGCGCTATTGCTTAACGAAGATAAGCTACCCCGGGGACAACAGGCTAGTCTTGCCCGATAGTTCATATTGACGGCAAGGATCGGCACCTCGATGTCGGCTCGTCGCATCCTGGGGCTGGAGAAGGCCCCAAGGGTTGGACTGTTCGTCCATTAAAGCGGCACGCGAGCTGGGTTCAGACCGTCGTAAGACAGGTCGGTCTCTATCCGGTATAGGCGTTGTATATTTGAGGGATTCGACCCTTAGTACGAAAGGATCAGGGTGTGGTAACCTCTGGTGTATCAGCTGTACTACCAAGTGCATTGCTGAGTAGCTACGTTATTTTTGGATAAGTACTGAAGGCATATAAGTACGAAGCCATTCCTAAGATTAAATATACTAGTCCCGCTAATTTGTGGTGTGAAAATACTGTGAACCAAATCAGTACGCTCGCTCTACAGGTTAGCGGGATGGGAGGTCCGTGGGAGAGTACCACGTTGATAGGCTCTAGGTGTATGCACAGTGATGTGTTAGCCAAGGAGTACTAATAGACCAAAAGCTTTTTTGAATACCATCTTTCTATTCGGTTTTGAGTGTACAACGTACACCTATTTGCTCTTTTAAGAACTTAAGTCCTGTTGGTCTTTCTTTTTGGAAGGCCGTCAGGCACAAGGGTTTTAATGATGGTAAATCTTTGTGCCTGGCGATAGTAGCGGAGTGGAACTACCTGACTCCATCCCGAACTCAGAAGTAAAACACTCTAGCGCCGAAAATACTTAGACCTTTGGTCTCGGGACGATAGGTCGTTGCCAGGACTCTTAGAAATAGAACCCACTAGAAATAGTGGGTTTTTCTTTTTCGAGAAAGAGTCTTGTAGAGTTAATCACTAGGCTGTAAAAAGGGGGTGTGTCTTTACAAAGGAGAAGAAGTCTAAGGTTATTTAAAAGTTATGAAAATATCTTTTTGTAAGGATGTCTCTAGATGGTTAGAAAAAAATAGTAACATTCCTTCGTTGTTCTGAACCAATAATTACTAAGCCTTTGTCAGGGGAGCTGCCTAAAAGATGTAGCTCCTTCGAAGAGGTGAGAAAACCTGCGAGTAAACAACGAAAAGGGCTGACTAAAAAAAGTATACAAAAAACACATTCTCGTTGTGTAGTATAATACAAAAGAGTTAAATTAAGTTAAAACTTGAAATTGGAAAAGGGCGAAGATTATAGGTTGTTCTCGTGTGAGGGGCGAGACCATATGGGCAAGGGTGATGCTTTAAGTTACTTTTATGAAAAGTTAGAAGCTGAGGGAGTTGCTCTTTTGACGGCATCCTTCCCTGTGTACGCTACTCCTGTTGGAAATACCATAAGGGAATTGTTGATAAGTGGAGGAGAGAGCTTTGGTTTGTCCCCTCAAGAAGATTTGGAGGTTAAAATGTCTTTGTTTGCTCTTAACAGGCTTGAATTTTTACAAGCATATCTATCTCAAGATATTTGGAAAGAAACTTTAATACTCTTTGATAGAAGTGCTTTTAGTAATGCCCTTACGATAGCTTATGGGATAAAGGATTTTGAGGGTATAACTAGAGAAGAAATAGCTTCCTTGGTTCTGAAAGCTTTGGAGCTTGATTCTTTATTTATCGAAAAACTTAATCTTAAAAACTGTGTAATACAACTTGATACAGGAGAAGAGGATTGGCATAGTGAGAGAGGACGGGGCACAGATTTACATGAGGTCCCTGATGTTCAGAGACTTGCCTTAGATGTCTATTCTTTTTACAGAGAGTTTGTTGGTGAGGGGTGGAAAGTTATTCTTACAAAGGAATTTGACGAAAAGGAGGGAAGAAGGGTCTGGAGGGATAGGGAGGACATATTCAGTGATATCTTTGCTTTTTTAGCTGAGAAGTTTGGAGATTTTAAGTTTACAGAAGGAAAAGGGAAGAGAGGAGAGATAGGAATAAAGGAGATTATGAATGTTGTATATCCAGGCTCTAGAGTAGATAATAATCTTCTGAGTCAGTATTCAAAAAGTATTAGGAGTAATGATAAAGAGAGCATGTATGCCTTATCTGTGCAAATAAAGAAACAGATATGTGCTTCTTACAAGGGAATACTCTTTGAGGATAAGGAGGTAAGGGTCGCTTTTAAGGCGATTCTTGATAGGTATCCAAAGATAGAGTATGTTTTAGAATCTAGTCTGGGAAAAGAATATATTTTAAGGCTACAGGAGGCCCTAAGAGATGAGTAAAAGGCAACTAGCTATACAATTACTATCCGAGATAGAAAAGATCTTCCCAGAGGCCATTACAGAGCTTGAAAACTGGGATACCCCGCTCCAATTTCTTGTTTCTATTATTTTATCTGCACAGACAACAGACAGGCAGGTGAATAGGGCTACAGAGATTTTGTTTAAGAAATACCCAACAGCGAGCATGCTAGCAGAAGCTGAGGTTATGGAAGTAGGTGATACCCTCGGGGGTATTAATTATTATAGAACAAAATCTAAACATATAATCAAGGCAGCTCAAATTCTGAGAGATGATTATGCGGGTGAGCCTCCTAGAGACCTAAAGAGCTTGATGAAATTACCAGGGGTAGGGTACAAGACTGCAAATGTGTTTTTAAATCATCTTTATAGAGAAAACCAAGGAATTGCTGTAGATACACATGTAATGAGAGTAGCAATTGCGTATGGTTTAAGTAAAAGTACAAATCCTACTCAAATAGCCCACGACTTAGAGTCTCTTTATCCTAAAAAGGATTGGTACAAAATTAACTCAGCCTTTGTTCTCTATGGAAGATATATCTTAAAGGCAAGAAAACCTGATTGGGATAGGGTTGTTCTTAAGGACAAGTTAGTTGTGAAATCATAAAACTAGAACGTCATCAACACATATGCTATAATCGGCCTGCAACATTTAATATTATTCGTATGTAGTAGTTAGTTGCATACTCTACATCACCAATAGGAAAACCCTAATGGATACAAAAACAGACAAACAAAAAAATTCATATGCCCAGATAGATAAATTTCTTTCAGACGATCAAAACCAGATCAAAACATTCTCTCGTGGAGATATTGTTGAAGGTACAGTTATGGATGTACAGCAAGGACTCTTGGTTGTTGACATTGGTTTTAAATCAGAGGGAATAGTTGCTGGTAAAGAGCTTAAAAGTGATCTTTTAGATTGGAGAGAGCTAAAAGAAGGTGACAAAGTAATGGTATATGTTGTTAAACCAGAAGATGAAGAAGGACAATTAGTCCTCTCTATAAGGAGAACCCAACAAGCTACAGCATGGCTTAATTTGGAGAAAGCAAAAGAGAATAACGATATTATAAATACAACAGTTGTGGAATCAAATAACGGAGGGTTGATTGTTGAAATAGGAAAAGACATACGTGGATTTATTCCAACCTCACAACTAGATGCAGCAAGAGTATATGTAAGTGGTGTGAGACAGGTAGGAAAAGACATATCTTCTAAAGTTCAAGAGAGACTTAATTCTATGGTTGGTGAGAAAGTATCTACTAGAATAATAGAGTTAGACAGAGAGAAAAACAGAATAATTCTTTCTGAGAAGATGGTAACCCAGTCAAGGGATTTGGAACAAAGAGAGAAAACATTAAACAAGATAAAAGAAGGAGATGTACTAGAAGGAACTGTAAGTGGCATTACTCCTTTTGGTATCTTTGTTAATGCAGAAGGATTAGAAGGGCTTGTTCATCTTTCAGAGCTTTCATGGGATAAGGTAGAAGACATTGGAAGTATGTATTCTGTTGGAACAAAGGTAAGTGTTGTAGTTATTGGTGTTACTGATGGAGGAAAGAGAGTGGCATATAGTGTAAAGAGATTACAGAAAGATCCTTGGTCAGAAGCTATTGCTCAGTACAAAGTAGGAGATATAGTAGAAGGAGAGGTTCAAAAAGTTGTTCCGTATGGAGCATTTGTAAGAATAGATAAAGGACTTAATGGTTTGATCCATATTTCAGAGTTATCAGACAAGTTGGTAAAAGATCCTTCTGATATAGTTACTTTAGGGGATCAAGTTAAAGTTAAAATACTTTCTATTTCATCAACAGAGAGGCACTTAGGATTGAGCTTAAAAGCTACTGTAGGGAAAAAGGTGGAAATAAAAGTACCAAAGAAAATATCCAAAGAAGAGCTAGCATCAGAAGTTGACTCAGCAATAGAAGAGGAGATATCTCCCTCTGAAGAGTAATTGCCCATAGGTATATAGTATAATTAAGTATGAGTATGAAGGTTGTAAAAAAGAAACAATCCATATTTGGTCGTTTAAGTGAAAATGCCAATGTTGCACTCAGGAGTGCATCCTTGGTTTCAGAAAAACTGAAAGAGAGAAAAATTTCAGTAGTAAGTATATTTGTAGGAATTCTCTTGAATGAGGAGTGTATAGCGACCAAAGTTATTGAAGATATGGGGCTTGATAGAGGCGAGATATTGAAATCTTTCTTTGAGGGGAAAATATTTGAGATTACAGGAGACACTTCTGTAAAAAGAGAGCTGTCTTTCTCTGTTGAAGCACAAGAGATATTCAGGGAGGCTTTTAATTATGCACAAAGAATGGCTCATGTATATGTTGGGACAGAACATTTAATGTTAGCTATACTAAGGTCTAAGAATCAAAAGTTAGATAAGCTGAAAGAAATTAATTTGACATACGATTCTTTTAGAAAAGGCCTTTCAAGAGTTGCTATGTATCCCATTGGTATATTAGCAAAGCCAGAAGATATGCAAATACAAGTACAGGGAGAGAAGGTTATAGAAATGTTAGGTACAGACTTAGTAGAATTAGGAAAAGAGGGTTTGTTGGATCCAGTTATTGGTAGAGAGGAAGAGATATCTCAATTGATAAATGTTTTAAGCAGAAGGAAAAAAAACAATCCATTAATTATAGGAGAGGCTGGAGTAGGAAAGAGCGTTTTGGTAGAAGGTTTGGCGCAGAAAATTGCAGATGGACATGTTCCTCCATCGCTGAAGGACATGAGAATCATTTTACTTGACGTAGCAAGTATTATGGCTGGAAGTAGGATGAGGGGGGACGTAGAGGAAAGAGTTATGGCTATAGTTCAAGATGTAATATCTTCTAATAATACAATTCTTTTCATAGATGAAATTCATAATATTGTATCTCCTGGCATCCCAGGGAGTTCTTCAGATATAGCTTCAATACTAAAGCCAGCTCTTTTGCAAGATAACTTTAGGTGTATAGGGGCTACAACTTCAGAAGAATATACTATGTATTTTGAAGAGGATAATGCTTTGGATCGGAGATTTCAACCGATTTTTCTTAAGGAGACATCTTTGGAAGATACTTTTAAAATATTACAAAAAGTTAAACCTTTACTAGAAAAACATCATAATTTAAGAATAGGAGGGGAAGCCTTAAAAGTAGCAGTTACTCTCTCGGATAGATATGTGACGGACAGATATTTGCCAGACAAGGCTATAGATTTACTTGATGAAGCTGCAGCCTCAAAAAGATTATTAATAGAGACTTCCTTTAAAGAAGTATCTGTTCTTATAGCAGAATTAGATGAGATTAGAAGGACAAAAGATCAGGAGATACTAAAGGGAGATATGGAGAAAGCTTTAAGGTTGCAAAAGAAAGAGAGATTGTTGGAGGATAAAATAAGGAAGTTAGAAAAAGAATGTTCTAAAAGTAAGAAAAGTATTAGAAATGAGGTAAATGAAGAAGATGTTAGGAGTATTATTTCTAAATGGACAGGTATTCCATTAAATACTTTAGGGGGGAAGGAAAGGACGGCTCTTTTAAACTTGGAAGACACTCTTAATGGTTATGTAATTGGGCAAGAAGAGGCATGTTCTTCGGTAGCTTCTGCTATAAAAAGAGCTAGAACTGGCATTATAGATGCAGATAGGCCTTGGGCATCTTTTCTTTTTCTTGGTCCTACTGGAGTAGGGAAGACAGAAATGGCAAAGGTTTTAACTAGGGAGCTTTTTGGTGATGAGGAAAGGTTAATACAAATAGATATGAGTGAAATGATGGAGATGCACAGTGTTTCGAAATTGATAGGGTCTCCTCCGGGATATATAGGGTTTCAACAAGGAGGTTGGTTAACAGAAAAAGTAAGAAGGGAGCCTCACTCTGTAATCCTTTTTGATGAGGTTGAAAAAGCTCATGGAGATGTGTTGAATGTGTTACTTCAAATATTAGAATATGGTCATTTGACTGATGGGAGAGGAAGGAAGGTTAATTTTAAAAATACTGTTGTAATACTAACCTCTAACATTGGTGCAGAGGAAATAAGTAAGGATCGAGTACTAGGTTTTGTTGGCAATGGAGAGAAGAATAGGTCTGATGCAGAAATAGATGGGGCTTACTCAAGTATGAAGAAGACACTTTTAGATGAACTCAGAGGGGAGTTGAGGCCAGAGTTGATAAATCGTCTAGATGATATTGTCATATTTAGATCCTTAATTAGGAAAGATGCAAGGAAGATAGTTAAACTTCTTGTTAAGGAGCTAAATAGGAGATTGCAGGAGGAAAAAATCAAGGTAACGCTTGATAGTAAAGCAATAACATATATTGTTAAAAATAGTTTTAGTGAAGAGTATGGTGCAAGGCCTTTGAGGAGGTTTTTACAGGATGAGGTTGAGAATGTTTTGGCAGATTGGATGCTAGAGAATGCCCTAGAGTTGGAGAAAGGAAAAGAGATTAAGATAGAGATGAGTGTTAAAGATAGTAATATAATAATAGTTAATAAATAGTATGAGATATGTTTGTTCTTCTTGTGGAATGGAGTCTTTGAAGTGGTCTGGAAAGTGTCCTTTTTGTGATGAATGGGGAACTTTAGAAGAGAGTAAAGGGGAAATTACTCAAGAGAGTGCTGGGCCTGTAGTTATTGCAACTCACAAATCAATTGGGAATTTTAAAGAGAAGCACTCAGGAGTTAGAAGTTCTGGAAGAATAACTACAGGATTTAGAGAATTTGATCGAGTGCTGGGGAAAGGTTTAGTACAGGGGGAGGTTGTCTTGTTAAGTGGGGAGCCAGGAGTTGGGAAATCAACTCTCCTTATGCAAATAGTCCTTAATTTTGCAAAAGATGGAAAGGTTCTTTATGTTTGTGGGGAAGAGTCACCCATGCAGTTGAAATCTAGGTTGAGCAGACTTTCTCCCAAGGGCTTAGATAGTAGGATAGAGGAAAACTTTGTTTTAACAGAGGAAGTGGAGGTGGAGAAGATAGCAGAATTGATAAAAAGCGATAACTTTAGTCTTGTAGTGGTGGATTCCATCCAAAGCATGATCTCTATTAGTTCTAGGGGTTATCCTGGTAGTATAAGTCAGGTACGAGTTTCTGGAGCTGTTTTGACAAGAGTCTCCAAGAGTACTGGAATTCCCATGTTTATAGTAGGGCAGATAAATAAGGGAGGGGATATAGCGGGGCCAAAGGTATTAGAACATATAGTTGATTGTGTCCTGTATATGGAGGGGGATCCATATAATCAATATAGGATTATGAGGAGTATCAAAAATAGGTTCGGTTCTACTAATGAAATAGGGGTTTTTGAGATGAGAGGAGATGGTCTTAAAGAGGTAGGTAACCCATCTCTTGTATTCTTGGAATCTGCAGAAAAATCTTCAGGTAGTGCTATAGGTGCAGTTATGCAAGGGTCTAGGGTAGTATTTGTTGAAGCTCAAGCATTGGTTGTTGAGAGAGAAAGTGAAGGAGGTCCTCTTAGAAGGGTGGCAAATGGGATTAAGAAACCAAGGTTGGATATGTTATGTGCTGTTATGTCTAGAAAGGGAGGGGTGTTTTTAGGAAATAAGGATGTTTTTGTTAATGTAGTAGGAGGGTTGAGTGTAAGTGACCCTGCGTTGGATTTGGCTATATGTGCTGCTATTAAGTCTTCTGTTACGGATGAAGCTTTGTCAAAGTCTAGAATATATTTTGGAGAAGTAGGTTTAACAGGTGAGGTTAGAGGTACTTGGGGTGTAGAGTCTGTTGTAGCAGAGGCAAAAAGGGCAGGGTATGAGGAGTTAGTTGTTGGTAGAATGAGGGTTGGCCAAAGTAAGGACCTTAAAATAAAGAAGGTTTACAAGATAAATTCCATATAGAGATTTCTTTTCAAGGAGCCGTTTTTTAAGGGTTCTTTATTCTTACGCATAACATAACCACAAAGTACGTAACAGGTTGGATATGCATAACATGCATAGAAGTAAATTATAATAGAGTTACATTTGGGAGAAAGCGAAAGGGCGCAAATCCTTAAAGAGAGGAGAAACTTCCATACAAGAGAGTGGGGCATTGCAGGCTAGTGGGAGTGTGGATTAATAATATAGGGTTGACAATTATCAAGGGAGAGGATATAATTCTACTAGATCTTTAAGTATATGTGGATATCTTGACTTCTTCCCTTTGTCTGGGGTGTCACAAGCACAGCTGGGCAAGAGGAAGAGGTCAGGATTTCAGTCCTTCTCTTTCTCCTTTTGTTTATACAAACTGAACAAAAAGAGAAGAAGAAGGGGTAAGTATATTAATTATGCTCTTCGATACTTTTTCTTAAGTATAAGGGAAAGAATCCGGGGTCGGTTGGGGCAGTACCGATCCCTTTCTTCTTTATTTCATACGGTTTCAACGATATTTGACATCTTTAAATGATTTCAATATACTTCAAATATCATATGTCTGTATAAGCCCCATATTTTAAATTCCCAAATTAATCCAATGGTTAAAAAGAGTAAAACTATTAAAGAGTATGAGCAGATGAACCTCGCTGAAATACGCGCTATTGCTCAAGACCTTAAGTTAGATGATTTCATGGAGTTAGATAAAAGAGAACTAATTATTGAAATTCTTAAAAAATCTACAACAGATGAAGGCTATGTGATAGTAGATGGTATCTTAGAGGTAGTTAAGGATGGAACTCATGGATTGATAAGAACAGACGGATTATTACCAAGTGACAATGATGTATATATCTCTGGGTCTCAGATAAGGAAGTTTAGTCTTAGGACGGGCGATGAGGTGTCTGGTCCTGCAAGACTACCTAAAAACAAAGAGAGATATTTAAGTCTTTTAAGAGTAGATACAGTGTATGGGAAACCTGCCGCAGAGGCAGTCAAGAGACCTTCCTTTAGAAAGTTAACACCTATATTCCCTAAGAAACAAATAAAGCTAGAGACTGATAAAGAACCTATCTCAACAAGAATGATAGACCTTCTTGCACCTATTGGCTTTGGTCAAAGATCTATGGTTGTATCTCCTCCTAAAGCTGGTAAAACCATATTGCTTAAAGATATTGCAGAAGGTATCGCAGTGAATCATCCTAAGGCAAAATTAATAGTAGCATTAATAGCTGAAAGACCTGAAGAGGTTACTGACATGAGGAGATTTGTAAAAGGAGATGTATTTGCTTCTAACTTTGATGAATTACCAGAGCATAACTGTAGGGTTGCAGAGATGGCACTTCAAAAGGCTATGAGAATGGTAGAGTGGGGAGAGGATGTAATAATTTTAATGGATAGTATTACTAGACTTGCAAGAGCATACAATATTACTATGCCAACATCTGGAAAGACATTGTCAGGTGGGTTTGATCCTGTAGCTTTGTATCCTCCTAAGAAATTTTTTGGAGCAGCTAGAAACTTCGAAGAGAAAGGTAGCCTTACAATTATAGCTACAGCATTAGTGGACACAGGAAGTAGAATGGATGACTTAGTATATGAGGAATTCAAAGGAACCGGTAATATGGAGCTACATTTAGATAGAAAGCTTGCAAACAGAAGGATATATCCAGCTATTGATGTAATGAACTCTGGAACTAGAAACGAGGAGCTTCTTTTGAGTAAAGAAGTGCTAAATCAATCCTGGAGAATAAGGAGGATGTTAGAAGTTCTTGATTCTAATGAATCTCCAACAGAGGTGTTAATAAGTAGATTAAAGAAGACCAAAAATAATGAAGAATTTTTAGCCACACTGCACGAAGCATAACTTATTGGTATAATATCACAGTATTGTTATTTGTATAAATATTATGGATATTAAAGATTCTTCTGAAAACAAGAGTATTACGGGGCTGAGCTTTAGAGAGATATCATCTAAGAGATTAAATGAGAAATCGCTAGGGAGTGATCTAGAAAGCTTCCTTTTTGTTGATGAGAATATCACTGATCAGAAAAAGTTAAGTACAAGACTAAAAAAGTTTTTCTATAAAGTATATATAAAACAGACAAAAAGGAAGGGTGTATTTGCCTTTCTTTTTTCACTTATAGAATATCTTTATGCGAGGGTAAGGGTTTTAACAATTCTGTTTTCAGTTGTTTTTGATATGGTCTTTAGGTTTTTTGATGATATAAAGAATAATTTTACAAAAAGAATGTTCTGGGGTAGAGGTAATTTCCTTGGATCTACAATACAGGTAGTTGCTTTTGTTTTAATCTTTATATTAGCAATATCATATCTTTACAGAAAGCCAGTTGTAATTGTTGCGAGTGAAGGTCATTTGGATAGGATAGGGGTGGCAGAGACAGACTTGATGGTTATGAATGCTTCTTTAAATACAATGGTGCCTAAGGATAGAGCTAGAAGAGCAACGGAGGAATATATAGTAAAAGGAGGGGATACTCTTAGTATAATTGCAGAGTATTATGGGATAAGTACCGAGTCTATTCTATGGGCAAATAGTATGAAAGATACTGACTATATTAAGCCAGGACAAGTTTTAGAAATTCCTCCTAGTGATGGGGTCTTGGTTACTGTATCTAGTGGAGATACGTTGGCAGGTTTAGCTAAAAAATACGATGCTAATGAACAATCTATAGCGGATTTTAATTGGTTGGATTATCCCTTTACATTAGAACAAGGGGTAAAACTATTTATTCCTGATGGTAAGATGCCTGCTCCTCCCAAGCCTGTTGTTATTGCTTCAACACCATCTTTTGTGTCAAATCAGTATACGAGTGCTGCAGCTTCTGCCTCTGTTGGGGATCCAAATGTAGGAAGGTTTCTTCTTTGGCCTGTTGCCGGTGGGGCCGGGGTAATGTCTCAGGGGTACAAGCCATGGCATATGGCAATAGATATAGCTTCTAGAGATTTGCCCAATATAGTTGCAGCTGCATCAGGTACCGTTATTTTTGCGGGGTGTAGTGGTTACTGTCCTCCATTAGGTGAGACATATGGGGGTTCAGGGTATGCTTGGTCCATACAGATAGATCATGGTAATGGTTATACAACATGGTATGCACATCTTAAGAATATATATGTAAGGTCTGGGCAAGGTGTTGGTGCAGGGGAGGTTATAGGGCAGATGGGTTCCACTGGTCGTTCAACTGGTCCACATGTGCACTTTGAGTTGAGGAGGGGTGTGGCATATGGCTCACAAGTAAATCCATTAGGATATGCTAGTTGGTAACCCCGCCAACCTATAGCTGAAAGGGCAAAAATGAGGGGATATTGTGATATAATGAGGTTGTGGGCTCATAGTTCAGTTGGCTAGAACATCGCATTCGCAATGCGAAGGTCGCTGGTTCGATTCCAGCTGAGTCCATAGTTTTAAGGGCCTGTAGCTCAGTTGGCTAGAGCACATCGCTGGCAGTGATGGGGTCAGGGGTTCGAGTCCCCTCAGGTCCACCAATTCCCTCTTTTGTTAGTATACTTTGTTCATCTTTTAGAAGGTTACACAACACTGTTCCACAAAGTAGATATGCCTTGCTTTCAATACTTTCTTTTTTAATGTAAAATATCCATCATTAATATATACTTAAGTATGGAAATGGAGTACAACCCAAAAGATTTTGAGTCAAAATGGCAACAGAGATGGTTTGAAGATCTTTTCTATGAAGCAAAAGATTTTGCAAAAGGAAAAGAAAAGTACTATCTGTTAGCAGAATTTCCATATCCGTCAGGTGACAGTATGCATATGGGGCATACGAGAAATTACTGTATGATGGATACAGTAGCTAGATTAAGGAGAATGCTTGGCCAAAATGTACTTTTCCCTATGGGTTGGGATGCTTTTGGATTACCTACGGAAAACTATGCTATCAAGGTAAAAAGACCTCCACAGGAGATAACTAAGGAAAATATAGATAATTTTAGGAAACAGCTTAAAAGTCTTGGTTTGAGTTTTGATTGGAGTAGAGAGGTAAATACGACAGATCCTGAATATTACAAGTGGACACAATGGATATTTCTTAAGCTTTATGAAAAAGGTCTTGCATACAAGGCCGAGATGCCTATTAATTGGTGTCCAAAATGTAAGGTAGGGTGTGCTAACGAAGAAGTTATTGATGGGAAGCACGAGAGGTGTGGAACAGAGGTAGGAAAAAAGAATATGAATCAATGGTTTTTGAGAATAACGGAGTATGCTGATAGGTTAGATACTGATTTAGACATGACTGATTATTGGGAGAGTGTTAAGGTCAGGCAAAGAAACTGGATTGGGAAGAAGACTTGGTATGATATTGAGTACGAAATAGAGGGGACAGAAGAAAGGATAAAGGTATCTACCACTAGGCCCGACACACAGTTTGGCTCTACTTTTGTAGTTATAGCACCAGAACATGAGGTTGTTGAAAGGTTGAAGAAATATATGAAGAAAGAGATACTGGAAGAGGTTGGGAAATATCAGGAAGAAAGTAGAGAAAAGACAGAACTAGAGAGAATGAGTGAGAAAAGAGAGAAAACGGGTGTTGAAACAGGACTTTTCTGTACAAATAGCATAACTAAAAAGAGAATGCCAATATACCTTGCAGACTTAGT
>JAKPKF010000263.1 GCA_029553845.1 bacterium
TATTCCTCGCTGCAATACTGGCTTCCATGATCGGAATGATGAATAATCCCAGCAGGATCATCTACGGTACTAATTGCCTTTTGAAGAACTTTACATGCATATTTAGCATGCAATCTGTTGGCAACAACAAAGCTGATAATCTTACGCGAATACCTATCAGTTATTAGGTATAGATAGGCAAAGCCATAACAAGTATTGAGATAGGTAATATCCACCACCCATGCCTGATTCTTCTTGTCTATCGTTTTCATATCCAACAGATTAGGAAATACGGAGGCCTTTTTATCTGGTCGGGAAGTGTGGATAAACTTTTGCTTTTGCTTAACCAGCATATCATTCCTTGCCAGCAGCTCGAATAACTGATCCCGACTTATCTTCAACTCTGATTGCTCAAGATTATTCAGCATTATATGCAACTTTCTAACTCCCACCTTGGGCTGTTTATGGCGGATATTCCGAACTTCTGCAAGCACATTCTGATCGCGCTTAGTCCGAAATTCCTCCAACTGTTTATGCTTGTAATAGGTCTGGCGAGAGTATCCAAAGGTCATACAAATTGCTTCCATGCTTGTATTTAATCCGATTGTGTCAGCTTTTCTTTGAGCTTCTTGGCAAGCTGCAAACCAAACTTTTTTTTTAAGTTAACTTGAAGCTCTTCTTCAGCTATCTCAACTAATGATTCCCATACCAACTCTTGTACATGGCTGTCATCAAGTGCTTTCTTCAAGCGTTTGTTTTCCTTACGGAGTACCACTATTTCGAGTTCTTCTTTTTGTGTCATAACGTATACCGCCTTGTTAATTCTGTTGTTTATACCATATTTCTCCATCCAAGATGGGATAGAATCTTTTCCTGAGATCCCATATAGCTTACGGGCTCCTTCCGCACTTATCAGACCGTTTTCGACCTCTTCCACCACTTGCATCTTGAAAGCTACACTATAGTTTGTATGCTTCCGTTTGTCTTCATTTTTTGTCCTCATTTCAATATCTCCTTTACTGTATTGTGTGTCAACTTATTTAGGACACCACAGCAGGCTGGTGAGTATCCCGACCTGTTGTCTTTTCCAACCCATCTAATTGCAAACACCTCGTCTCTCCCCCAAAACAAGCTATGAAAGAGATGTACCTTGTTCTCTGGACTGGATTGATTGTTGTTTGTAGCATTAATAGAGCTTGCACTTACTGAATGTGAATTCTCTGTGCTATGCTTTTGAAAGTTTTCAGTTGGATTTGAGGACTCAGTATTCAAATCTGATGGATGAGTATCTTTCGAAATCAGATTTCTCAACTTGGAGTTCTCTGTCTCCAGTTCGCTGATTCGCTTTAGCGCATCTTGGAGTTGCTTCTTTAGTTCTTCATTCTCGATGCTCATCTCATCCTCAACTAACCATAGTCAGATCATGCTTCCTGTTGTCAATCCTAAAATCTTGATGAACCCATTTGAACACTTTCATCAAACCAATGCTGAGATCATTCGATATGCAAATTTCCTGTCAGTATTTGCAGTTTTCGTTGTCAAGTTGCAATCAGATTTGCAGTTTTCAGTGATCACTTATATCTTCTTGTCTTTTTGAAAAGAGTATATTACACGTTATATAACCCTTAATCAAGCGTTAATAATTAAGGAGTGATTAAGGGTAGATAAACGCATAATTTAGGAAAATGCTTAAGTTGAGTTAAATTATCAAACCGCATTAATTTAATGCCTTGTGATGTTTTTATGGCTTTATTTAATAGCATAACTAATTCATATTTAAGCGTTAACCAAACGAGGGGTTGAATGCTTTCGTAACGCAAAACTGCAAAAATGGCCAAAAATAATTTTGGGGGAATCAGAGCCAGCATTTTTTCCTTGACAGCTTTTTTGAATATTGTGGAGTAGCAATTGCTTTGAAAGAATATTTTAAAGTGTGAGTTTAACATCCTGCTGAACAAGGAGATAGCTCCTGGTGGTAGGATTAAATGGGGTTTCGGTTTCTAACAAACGAGGAAGGTTGTTATGAAACAACAAGGAAAACAAGGGGCATCTTATCACGGAATAATTGGCATAAGATGGAAAAACGATATTATCATACTCTCCTTGTGGTTGTGCGTTTTATTTTATGAATTTATTTCATCTTTCACTAAAGCCCTATGTTTGTTTCTAATTTGTATATTGTTGTTTTCTTCTGCATTCTTTCTATTTCCTCTTCCCCATATAGCCATAGCTGCTCTTTTGAGCTTATCCACAAATAGTGTATTTTCCTTAAGTTCTATATATTATACCATTTCTTCGATGCCTTTGGTAACTAAATTCTCTATCTCTCCCCTAATAGTTGTTATTTTCAATGTACTTTTGGTGTCCTCCGTGGCTCCAGTTATCATGTTAATAAATTCTTCGATACTTTCGGTTGTCTTGGCGTTCTCGGTGGCTAACAAATCATCCTTGTGTGATATCGAAATGCAGGCTCGTTTTTTTCTACCAGTGTATATTAATTATAATCATCGCACATTATATAAAATCACAGCCGAAAAAACAGCATCCGCATTTCACTTTTTAGCACTTCTTTCAAAAACAATTATGGCTTGCCTTGACTATCCATTATGCAACACTCAAACCTTAAGCTGCAAAACAAAGGTGACGCCTATCGTTTAATGATATCTTACATCTTCAGACAACATCTAAACGAGGAGTTTTTATTATGAAGAAAATTATAATTATATGTATGGCAATGCTGGTGGTAGCATTCGTGTTTGCTGATACTATTACTATCGGTACAGGCACAGGCGTGCAGAGATATCCCCTCGGTTCATTTTACGGTTATGAACGCAGTGCTGCTCTCTATACAGATGCAGACCTGGGAAGCCAGAATCTCAGTATTTCTTCGCTTGCCTGGTATTCCACTATTGCTACAACTGCTACAGTCCCCACCAAAATCTACTTAAAAACAACTTCTGCAACTACTTTTGCAAGTGCGGACACTTGGGCAAATGTGATCAGTGGAGCAACTCTTGTATATGATTCTAACTATGGGGCTACACCTGCTGGAGGTTGGAATCAATTTTCTCTTACCAGCAATTTTGCCATTGATAATGGTTTTGGATTACTGGTTCTGGTAGAAAGAAACTATGGAGGTTCAGGAAGTAGCTCCGCAGGTGGAAGTTCCGGAGGACCCGGTGTCCAATATACTTCGGTTACTAATACTCATCAATACTGGAATCAGGACAGCACACCCCCTACGGGAAATGGTACTTTAAGCTCTAATCGTCCCAATATCCAGATAACTTACACTCCTTATACGATAACTAATCCTCCTAATCCTGCCAATATTGTCAGCCCTCTTAACGGTGCTAATAATGTTCTATTAACACAAACACTTAATTGGTCTTCCGGAGGTGGTGCACCTACAGGATACAAATTATCTTTGGGAACCGTCTCGCCGTTTACAACGGTTATCAATCAATTGGATTTAGGAGCCGTAACTACTTATGATCCAGATCTTGCTTACAGCACTGAATACTGGTGGAAAATAACCCCTTATAATACTTATGGAGAAGCATTAGATTGTCCTACCTGGACTTTTACTACAGCTGATCCTCCTTTAACAGGAACAAAAACAATAGGAATTGGTGGTAATTATGCTACTTTTACAGATGCCGTAAATGCCCTAAATGCTCTTGGAGTTGGTTCAGGGGGTGTAACTTTTAATGTTTCCGCTGGCTCTGTATTTGAAGAAAACATTCCCATTATTACAGCGACAGGAACTGCTTCTAATCCGATAAAATTCCAGAAATCGGGAACTGGTGATAACCCGGTTATCAAACCAACTACCGCTACTGCCGGTATCCAAATTTTAGGTGGTGACTACATTACTTTTGATGGCATTGATGTAACCCGTCCTACCGGTAGCTCAACCTATTATGGTTATTCCATAAAAGCCGCCAGTGCAACCGATGGGGCTCAATACAATACTATTAAGAACTGCAAGATAATATTGGATCGGACCAGTTCTTCCTGTTATGGTATTTATCAATATTATAATGTAACTCCTACTGCTGCCGGAGGTACTAATTCTAATAACACATACCAAAACATTGTTATTGAAAATGCCTATCGCGGATTTTATTTATATCAAACCTCCTCCACTTATCTGGATGAAAATAATAAAATCCTTAATTGCATGATAGGTGGAACTGCAGCTGGTGATATTGCCGGTCCTTATGGTATTTACACTTATTACCAACAAAATTTAACTGTTTCCGGTAACACTATTCGTAATATGGGGTATTCCTCTTCCGTTTACGGAATGTATATTTACTATGGCAAAGGCACTGAAAATGTGATCAGTGGTAACAGGATATATAATATTGCCTATACAGGAACCTCATCCTCCTCTAACTATGGAATGTATGTTTACCCAACCGGAACCTCTACCTTTAAGATTTATAACAATATGATCTGGGGCCTAAGCCATGGCTATACTACCGCCACTACTTCCTTCTATCTATATGGAATTTACCTCTCCTCCAGCTCCACTACTACCTATTATGTGGACTATAACTCTGTAAAGATTGATGGACCCGCTAATCTAAGCAGTGCTTGTTTATACTTCACTTCAGCTGCCGGTATCCATTATGTTAGGAACAATATTCTGGCAAATGTATCCACCGGTCATTCCACTCCTTATCATATAGCACTTTACTCATATAGTGCTACAGCTATTGGTGCTACAGGTTCAACTTCCGACCACAATGTTATCTATATTGCCAATTCCTTGGGTGGTTATCCGGTGCGCGGTTCTTCAACCAACTATGCCACACTGCAAGCATGGACAACTGCCAGTAGTCAGGATGCCAATAGCCGTCCTACAGACCCTCAGTTTGATGCTGCCAATCCCTTAAATATCTTAACCACAGTTCCTACTCCGGTAGAAGGAAAAGCTTTGGCGCTTGATTATGTAACTACCGATATCTATGGAACTGTTAGAAATGCTTCCACACCAGATATTGGAGCTCACGAAGGCAATTTTATGGAAGAATTGCAATGTCAAACACCTACAGCGCAGCCCACAAATCTTGTCCTGATTCCCTATTCCACTTCCATAACCGGTAGTTTTGCTGCCAGTTCTCCTGCTGCTGAAGGATATTTGGTAATTGGTCATCAATCTGCCACGCTCACTTTTAG
>JAKPKF010000281.1 GCA_029553845.1 bacterium
TATTCAATTCCCTAGACATATCGAATATTCTAATAAGCAGATCCGCTAGCTCTACTGCTATACCTTCAGGCTTCTCCATATTACTAGCGTAGGTATACATCATAAACTCAGGATCTAATCCGTGTTTCCTAAACTCTTCTAGTGCTTCTGATAGCTCAGAATGACAGAGAGCAATCAGATCCCCAAAGGATCTATGTTTATCATGCCAGCCTTTCTCTTCTGCTATTTCCCAACATTTTTCTTCTAGATTTGCTAATTCCTTATAGGTTCTAGCATCAAGCATTTTTTCCTCCTTGTGTGTCTCTAAGATGAATTAGTCTTGTTTTAAACAGTTCAGCTAAGGGGAGATCTCTTCTGAAATAAGGATGTCCGAAAGGGGCAAACATCCAAAGCTTTTTCATTTCTTCATAGGAAAGAGTCTCTATCTTAGCTTTCATTTCTTCAATTTCCTGCTTAGTAAAGCGTTTTTTAGGTATCAATCTCTTCCTAGCCATATAGAACTATTCCCTCCTCTTTAAAAATCTCCAGAAACGCTTTATTAAGCAGCTTTTTCAACTTTCTGCTTCTTTTTCCGCTTACCATTAATCCCTATATTGACCTGGTTCTTCGGGATCGTATATTCTTTTGCAGTTACCCTCTTACTTTCTTTAATCTCTCTGACTACCTTAGCTCCTAAGCGCTCAAGCTTAGTCATAATCCTTCTATGGCAAGTAAAGACAGTGACAAAACTCTCTTCATCGTTCCAGGTAATATGAGTCTCCTTTTCATAAGCTCTGCTAAATTCACTCATTACGTTTCCTCCTTAGCTAGCTCATTAGCTTCTCCGCAGAAACTACAGCATTTCTTTTCCTCTACTATCTCCCAACCGTTAGAGATAATCTCCTTACCTTTCTTCGAGCGGTTAGAGTATTCCTTCTCTCTCCTCTTAGTGACAATCGTAGTAGGTCTATCTCCAGGTTTACTTACCTTCTTACATAGATCACAGCGAAACATTTCTACCTCCTATAGAGTACAAGTCTCATCACTACACTTGCTAGTTTTGTATTTAGGTTTATTATTAGACTCTAGAACCTGGTTTCTACTTCCATCACGGTAGACAGTGATTCC
>JAKPKF010000284.1 GCA_029553845.1 bacterium
GAGATATTATCATAGAGTACAACGCATTCCTTGTCATGTAATGAGTTCTGATCAACTGGATTAGTATCGTATCCCAAGGCTCGTAATGATTTTTCAACTTCAGTTTTGCAGTCAGATATTCGACGAATCCTCTTTACCATAGGGTGTCTTCGACCTTACCATTATTTAACTCGTGTGTTACATTTATATATTGGTAAGTATAATACGACTGTGCCCAAACGGTAAGATAACTAGGGAAGAATTCTCTTTCTTCCTGTTATTTTATCAAGCGTGATCTACCAACGACTAAAGTCGTTGGCTTCCTGCTTCATTGATCGACGCATTCTTGCTTGCAAGACTGTCTGACTCAATCTCCACAGGCTCACCGGGCAGATCCTGCCCTGTATTTTGCTTCATTAATGCGAATCGTTTGATATTGATAGCAGCATTGATATCTCGGTCAATTTCAGCACCACAATCAGGACAAGTCCATATTCGATCTCCTAATTTGAGGTCTTTGTTGTGGTATCCACAGTGATTACAAATTTTTGAAGACGGATCAAACCTACCGATTACAAGCAAAGTCTTTCCAAACTTCTTACATTTGTAATCTAATTGCTTTCTGAACTCTGACCATGAAGCATCTGCAATATGTTTTGCTAATCGTCTGTTTTTTACCATTCCAGATACATTCAGATCTTCGATTGCTATTGCTTGGTTCTCGCTGACTAATGTAAAAGAAAGTTTGTGCAAGAAGTCTGATCTCTGGTTAGCAATGGTTTCATGACATTTAGCTACTTTTAGTTTTGCTTTTTTGTAATTATTTGATCCTTTCACTTTCCGTGAAACTGATTGTTGAAGTCTCTTGAGTTTTGCAGAAGCCTTTTTCAATATCCTCGGGTTCTCAACTTTTGATCCATCAGATAGAATCACAAAATGAGTTAATCCGACATCAATACCAATCGTAGATTCTGAATTAAATGGTTGAGATTCAGGAACTGGTTCTTTATTATCTACAAGAATAGATACAAAATACTTCCCTGTAGATGTCCTTGAAACAGTACAGGTTTTGATATCTCCCTCAAAGAACCGGTGTAATTTACATGAAACATTACCTACTTTTGGAAGATACACCTTGCCCGATCCCCAGTTCAGTTTCACTCCCTGAGGATACTGAAATGATTGAACTGGGTTTTTCTTTGATTTAAATTTAGGGAATCCCTTCTTCTCTCTGAAGAACTTAGTAAAAGCATTGTCCAAATTCCTAGAGACCATTTGCAATGGTTGTGAATGAACATCCTGTAAGAATGGGAACTCAATCTTAAGAGTGGGTAACATCTTGTTCAATGCAAAACAAGACAAGGTTTTTCCATGTTCTGTGTAATGCTTGATCTTCTTCTCAAGAAACAGATTGTACACGAACCTACAAGCACCAATATGTTTCTCAATACTTTCCTTCTGGATCGTATTGGGATACAACCTATACTTGTAGGCTTGTAACATATTATCTAATAGATCTTACAGGTATTTATATCTATGTGTAAGCCTGCTGTATCCCACTACTAAAGTAGTGGGTTTTAGCAGGCAATATCCCATAAAAGTGGTTGTGCGTTAAAAAGGCTATTTTGTGAGTTATCTCGACCTACCGAAGTTGCGCCTACGTCTGATCACATCGTTTATCTCGGCTGGCAGCGGTAAGTTGGCCGTTAATGGGTTATTTTCAAGTTGTTTAGC
>JAKPKF010000287.1 GCA_029553845.1 bacterium
TGGATCTGATATGGCCGACTCAGTTACTGGCGGTGGGCTTCATGGTAAAGACCTATCCAAAGCTGATGTAAGCGTAAATATCTATGCTTGGTTAAAGGCTCAAGAAACAGATGCTCCTGTTGAATTTTGCTGTGCTATTGGAGATGAGATTATCGATGGCAGACCATATTCAGAAATCGTTGAGATCGTTCGTGAGTTCATTAGTGATCTAGGCGGTTTTGAGAAATTTGCTGAGTGGGGGTTAGTATAATGAAAACCACTACAGTAATGAATCTTGTATCAATTGATAAGTTGATACCTTATGTGAATAATGCTAGAACTCATAGTCCAGAACAGATTAATAAATTACGTTCAAGCCTTCGAGAATTTGGATTTGTTAATCCAGTTATCATAGATAAAGAGTTCAATATAATTGCTGGTCATGGAAGAATCATGGCTGCTCGTGCTGAAGGTATCAAAGAAGTACCTTGTGTTTTAGCTGATTACTTAACGGAAGCACAGAAAAAAGCATACATTTTAGCAGACAATAGAATGGCTATGGATGCTGGATGGGATGAAGAAATGTTGAAGGTTGAACTTGAAGCTCTTGAGGGAGAGTCCTTTGATTTATCTTTAACAGGCTTTGATGAAAAAGAATTATCAGATTTATTTAAAGAAGAACATGAAGTTGAGGATGATGATTACGATTTAACTACAGCTCTTGAAAAAGCATCCTTCGTTGAACGAGGTGATCGCTGGGTTGTTGGAAGACACGTTCTATATTGTGGAGATGCAACTGATCCTGAAGATGTAAATAAACTAATGCAAGATAAGAGAGCAAACTTGATTCTAACCGATCCGCCCTACGGAGTATCATTCTGTTCAAGTGCTGGACTTAAGATTCAAAATGACTCTCTAAAAAACGAGGATTTTTATAAATTCTTACTTAAAGCATTTAATAATATGGTGGCACACGTGGAAACAGGTGTGAGTGCGTATGTATTCCATGCAGACACTGAAGGGTTAAATTTTAGAACTGCATTTATTGATGCTGGTTTCCATTTAGCAGGTTGTTGTATTTGGAAAAAAGATAGCTTAGTTTTAGGTCGTTCCGATTATCAATGGCAACATGAACCTATACTTTATGGCTTCTTAAAAAATGGTACACATCGTTGGTATTCTGATAGAAAACAAACAACTATCTGGGAATTTGCAAAACCAAAAAGAAGTGAGAATCATCCTACTTCAAAACCACTCAATTTGCTTTCTTATCCAATTCAAAACTCATCGCAAGAGAATGCAATTGTAATTGATACCTTTGGTGGATCTGGTTCAACTTTGATGGCTTGCGAACTTACAAATCGTATCTGTTACACAATGGAGCTTGATGAAAAGTATGCGTCAGTTATTCTTAGAAGATATGTAGATAATTGTGGTAATCAAGATGATGTTTACTGTATTAGAAATGATGGAAAAGTTATGTACAAGGATGTCGTAAAAGACCTGGATAATAAGTCCGACGTATCAAATAATTCTACTCAAATGACTTGATATAATTCCCTTTTAGAGTGATATATATAGTACCTTGAAGGAGGTTATGATTATGGTTAAAACAATAGAAGAATTGAGAACAGAATTAAAAGAAACTTGCGAGAAAACAAATACTAGATATTCTGGTATGGAATACTTAATTAAGTACTACATGGATTCACTTCATTGGACCGAAAAAGAATCAATTGAGTACGCTTTGAAGTTATTTCATGACAGAACAATTGAACAGATTAAATTCATTGGTAAGGATGGAAAGGAATTATGAGAAAGGTTGACATAGAGAAAATTAGAAAAGACTATCCTGTAGGACTTAGAATTGAACTAGTAAGAATGGATGATGTTCAAGCACCTCCGATTGGGACAAAAGGAACAGTCAAAGGAGTTGATGATATTGGTTCAATTATGGTTGCTTGGGATAACGGGAGCTCACTTAACATTGTTTATGGTGAAGATGAATGCAGGAAAGTTTCAAGCATTCCCACAGAAGTTATTAATCAAATTCTTAAAATCAGAGACACTGGTTTAACCAATATGTTTGATACAAACATGGTTCAGTATCTTGCTGATGAGAATGGGTTCTACGAACTAGTTTCATTTCTGATTGACCATAAAAAAGAATATGTCCACTTCATAATGACTGGTGAATAGAAAATAATAACTTAAAAACATTTGAGAAAGTCGGCTATTTAGTCGGCTTTTTCTCTTGTCATAAATGGAGGTGGAGGTTTTGAGGAAACTTAAAAGTTATAAGCCAACCAAGTTTAAGGCCAAAGACTCCACTTACAATAAAGAAGCTGCTGATTATGCGGTTAATTTTATTGAATGCCTATGCCATACAAAAGGAACATGGGCAGGAGAGCCTTTTGAACTAATTGATTGGCAAGAACAAATTATTAGAGATCTGTTTGGAATATTAAAACCAAATGGATATAGACAGTTTAATACTGCGTACATTGAAATACCAAAGAAGATGGGTAAAAGTGAGCTTGCTGCAGCAGTAGCTTTACTTTTAACTTGTGGAGACGATGAGGAAAGAGCTGAAGTATATGGATGTGCTGCTGATAGACAACAAGCGAGTATCGTCTTTGAAGTAGCTGCCGATATGATACGAATGTGTCCAGCATTGAGTAAAAGATGCAAGATACTAGCGGCAACAAAGAGAATTATTTATCTTCCTACGAATAGCTTCTATCAAGTTCTATCGGCTGAAGCCTACTCAAAGCATGGATTTAATATTCATGGTGTTGTGTTTGATGAACTTCATACTCAACCTAATAGAAAGTTATTTGATGTTATGACTAAGGGTTCAGGTGATGCCAGAATGCAACCACTTTATTTCCTAATCACAACTGCAGGAACAGATACTAAATCGATTTGTTATGAGACACATCAGAAAGCCAAAGATATCCTTGAAGAAAGAAAGGTGGATTCAACTTTTTATCCAGTGATATATGGTGCTGATGAAAATGATGACTGGACAGATCCTAAGGTATGGAAGAAAGTAAATCCTAGTCTTGGGATTACTGTTGGAATTGATAAGGTCAAAGCTGCTTGTGAATCAGCGAAACAGAATCCTGCTGAAGAGAACACATTCAGACAGTTAAGACTTAATCAATGGGTAAAACAAGCAGTAAGATGGATGCCTATGGAAAAGTGGGACTGCTGTAAGACAGATTTTAAACCTGAAGATTTGAAAGGTAGAGTTTGTTATGGTGGCCTGGACTTATCTTCTACAACAGATATTACAGCTTTCGTTTTAGTGTTTCCTCCTATTGAAGGGGATGACAACTATTACATATTGCCTTATTTCTGGATACCAGAAGAAAACATGCAACGAAGAGTAGATAAGGATCATGTTCCGTACAACCTATGGGTGAAACAAGGCTTCATTGAGACTACTGAAGGAAACGTAATTCATTATGGTTTCATCGAGAGGTTCATTGAAGAGCTAGGCAAGAAGTATAACATCAAAGAAATTGCATTTGATAGATGGGGTGCAGTTCAAATGACTCAAGACCTAGACGGAATGGGATTTACAGTAATTCCATTTGGACAAGGTTTCAAGGATATGAGTCCACCAACAAAAGAACTAATGAATTTGGTTCTTGAAAAGAGAATAAAACACTATGAACATCCAGTACTACATTGGATGATGGACAATGTTTGTGTTAGAACTGATCCTGCTGGAAACATCAAGATGGATAAATCAAAATCCACAGAAAAGATTGATGGTGCGGTAGCGACAGTAATGGCTCTTGATAGAGCAATAAGAAACGAAGGATCTTCGGAGTCTATATATGATTCAAGAGGTCTTTTATTTATTTAAGGAGGAATAGACATGGGTTTATTTAGCGGAATTAGAAAGGCTAGAGACAAGCCTGTAAACAGAACAGCTGGAAGCAATTATACATTTTACATGGGTAGTTCAACTGCTGGAAAGGCTGTGACAGAACGAAGTGCTATGCAGATGACTGCAGTTTACTCTTGTGTTCGTATCTTGGCTGAGGCTGTAGCTGGGCTTCCACTTCATTTTTATAAATACAAGGATGATGGAAGTAAAGAAAAAGCACTGGATAGTAACTTATACCGTTTATTACATGATGAACCAAATCCTGAAATGAGTTCATTTGTATTCAGAGAAACGCTAATGACTCATTTGCTTTTATGGGGTAATGCTTATGCTCAAATCATTAGAAATGGTAAAGGTGAGATTATCGCTTTATATCCTCTAATGGCAAACAAAATGACGGTAGATAGAGATGATGAAGGTCACCTTTATTACAGTTATTCAAGAAGTACGGATGAAGCCAATGCAAAAGAAAACTCAACTGTTGTTTTATCTCCTAGAGAAGTACTTCATATTCCTGGACTTGGATTTGATGGACTAGTTGGTTACTCACCAATAGCAATGGCTAAGAATGCGATAGGTCTTGCAATGGCTACTGAAGAATATGGAGCTAAGTTCTTTGCAAATGGTGCAGCACCTTCTGGTGTTCTTGAGCATCCAGGAACAATAAAAGATCCAGCAAGACTTAGAGAAAATTGGAATTCTACATTTGGTGGTTCAATAAACTCAGGTAAAGTTGCTGTTCTTGAAGAAGGAATGAAGTATACACCAATTTCTATCTCACCCGAACAAGCACAGTTCTTGGAAACAAGAAAGTTTCAGATAAATGAAATAGCTCGTATCTTTAGAGTTCCACCTCACATGTTGGCGGACCTAGAAAAATCAAGCTTTTCAAATATCGAACAACAATCATTAGAGTTTGTGAAATATACACTTGATCCCTGGGTTATTCGTTGGGAACAAAGTTTATATCGATCCTTACTTACAGCTGATGAAAAAAAGAAATATTTCTTCAAGTTTAATTTAGAAGGTCTTTTGCGAGGAGATTATGCTTCCAGGATGACTGGTTATTCAACAGCAAGGCAAAATGGATGGATGTCTGCAAACGACATTCGTGTGCTTGAGAACTTAGATAAGATCCCTACTGAACAAGGTGGAGATCTTTATTTAATTAATGGCAATATGCTCCCACTTGGTGATGCGGGAGCTTATGCATATAAAAATAAGAAGGGGGAAAATGCCGATGAACAAGTTTTGGAATTGGATAAACCAAACAGAAACGGAAGTGGCCGAAAGAGTCCTGGTACTTAACGGAACAATCGCTGAGGAGTCATGGTTTGATGACGATATTACTCCACGAATGTTCAAAGAAGAACTCGGTAATGGAACTGGTCCTATTACTATTTGGATCAATAGTCCAGGCGGTGACTGTATTGCAGCTAGTCAGATTTATTCAATGCTCATGGATTACAAAAGTCCTATCACTGTCAAGATTGATGGAATTGCAGCTAGTGCAGCTTCAGTTATTGCAATGGCTGGTACAAAAGTACTTATGAGTCCTACAGCCCTTATGATGATTCACAATCCGTCAACTGCAGCATTTGGTGACCATAAAGATATGGCTAAGGCTATTGAACTACTTGATGAAGTTAAAGAATCAATCATAAATGCCTATGAAATTAAAACAAATCAAACAAGAACTGTTTTAAGTCACCTAATGGATTCAGAAACATGGATGAACGCAAAAAAAGCGATTGAACTGGGATTTGCTGATGCGATTTTAGAAGATACAAAAAAGATGATTGCAGCAGAAAGTTTTCAGTTTTCTACTCGTGAGTTTGAAAATCATCTACTTAACAAGATAGTAGA
>JAKPKF010000290.1 GCA_029553845.1 bacterium
CAAACGATAAAATTCAGAATGCTGTTGAAGAAATTATAGCTGAATATATGGATAAAAACACGTATGATTTAACAGCAGTTAAATAAAAAATTTAGATAATTTATTTCTATTAGGAGGAACTAAGAATTATGTCATTACCTACTGCTATTGTAAATGATTTTTATCTCGAAGTTGCGCGTGGTAACGTAAGTGGTTACACTGCACGAGAAATTGTTGGTCAGAATGCTGCTCTTGCTGGGGCAGACAAATTCATCTGGGGAGAAGGGACTGTTTCAAGTCAGGATTTAACAGAAGCCGCGACAGCTGCAATCGTTTATATTTCCACTACTGCTGCTGGTGATACTTCTAAAGCCGTTACTATTACTGGTGTCGATGCTAATTATGACGAAATTACGGAAGTTATCACTACAAATGCTACTGATGGTCGTACGAGAGTTGCTGGAACGAAAGCTTTCTTAGCAATCAACAAAGTAACAATTGCCGCGGCGGTTGCTGGTAAATTGTATGTATTCTATGCAAGTGCAGTTACCAATGGTGTTCCTGACGATTTGACTAAGGTTCAAGCTGTTATTGATATTGGTAATACAGAATCTTTCAACGCATTTTATTGTGTACCAAGAAATAGAACATTGTATCTTACAAGCTTAAGATATCGTTCAACTGGTTCTACTACTACTCATGATGTTATCTTAAGTATTAAGCAGAAATTGTATGGTGGAGCATACACTGTACTGGATATTGCTAAATATTTGGATTTGGGTACAACTAATTTTATTGATGAACAGATCAGTTTTACAGATGCCCCACTAGTGTTTCCTGCAAAGAGTAAATTTAAGTTGACGGCTGGTTTGGTTGGTGGTACAGCTCTTGATATTGCTATTGAAGCCAAATTCATTGAGGAAGCGATTACAGTTGCTCCAGCTACTACCACAGTTATTAATAAAGCTACTTATCTTACAACATTGACTTCTCGTGGAACGACACTGGCTTCTCAGAATTACTATCTGATTGGTTTAGATGAAGTTCCAACAGCTTTACCATCCTCATTTAATCTTGATAATCTGTTAGCAACTATTACTGGAGCTACAAATTATCGTGTGGCAGCTAATACGGAAGTGGCATTTGATCCTGCTTATTTTGTAAGTGGAAAGCTAATTTCTACAGATAAGAAGGCCATTTTGACTGTGATGCGATGTGTTGATAGTGGAGCAACTGTTGATTATGTTCTTGCACCAGTCAATACTATTGTTGATCTTGGTAGTGGTCTTAAGAAAACACAGAAGATTAGTTATCTTGCATAATCTCGAAAACAGAGAGGAATAGAAATATTCCTCTCTGTTTATTATTATTGTTAGAAGGAGATTTTAAATTATGACAAATGCTCAGACATTAGCAATAAAATGGAGTCAGATTAAACTTTCTGCTAAGTATCATTGGGCTTTGGCAGATGCTGTTATTAATGATAAACCTGGTTCTCCAGTCGATACAATCGGCGGTAGTGAAACTCTTTTACTCGCTGCGGTTGCTGCAAAGACAGGTTACACTGCCGCGAGAGCTGCTGAAGAATATGTTTGGTTTATGAATCCCTGGCGAATAGCCACATCAGTTTCCCAGTAATTTTATTTTAATAAGGAGAGGTAGAGTTTTCTACCTCTCCTTTTGGGAGAATAGTATGATTTCAATAGTAAATGAAATGTTATCAATAGTTCCTATTCAACTTGAAAAAATCAATAAAGAAGATACGGATAGAGAGATATTAAGAGCAGCTATTATTGGTGAATTAGATGCTATTAATTTATATGAACAAATGGCAGCTCGTGCCACTGATATTAAAGTTAAAAAATTATTACTAGATATTGCAAAAGAGGAAAAAACACATGTTGGTGAACTTGAGAGTTTACTAGCTGTTATAGATAAAGAACAAAAAGAAGAATCCATTAAAGGAGCAAAAGAAGTTAAAAATT
>JAKPKF010000300.1 GCA_029553845.1 bacterium
AAATCAATAAATACATTTCTTATTACAATTTCTATCGCATAAAAGAAAAACTGGGAGGTTATAGCCCAGTCGATTATAGAAAAATGAATCAGAACAATTTATAGTTAATTAAAATAGGTCCAATTTCTGGGGCGCACTACATATTTCAGTTTTTGAAAAAATGGGGGCCGCGTATTTTTGAGGTGCTGCCACCGGTACAATCGAAATCTTTGATTTCGCAGACCCGGGGGGAGTCAAAATAGGCAAAATAAAAACAAGAAAACGTGAATTACTTGCAAGCTCTTAAAATATAATTTTTATTCCTGGCTAGAAATTAATTTAATGTTTTAAAAACTTTATATATTCTTTGTTGTTCTTGTTTATCGTTTAGTCTTTGGCTTTGCGTTGATAGTATCTTTGCATTGCATATGGACCCATCTTTTTAGTCTTCCCAGACTTTTCCCATCCTGGTATTTGCATCATAATCATTGCGACATCATTCATAGCCTTACGGTCATAATCTATGATTTCACCCTTAAGACACTCATACCAAATCTCAATACCCGATACTTCATTTCTGGTCTTAGTGGCTTTCCCATAAAGAGCACCAACACCTAAATATGCATCGTTTTGAATATACGCTCTTCGCTTATCCATATCATCAATGTCATCCCAATTATCAGGAAGTAACATATTTAGATAAGCTTCCACCACTCCAACACGTTCATCATGTTCCATAGCGTTGTTTTGATATTCTTTAGCGGTTTCTAAATATTCACCACTTAAGAATAATTCTTCGCCATTTTCATAATAGTGTTTGGCTTCTGCCCATATCTGGTCTTTATATTCTTGAGAGAAACTAATATTAGGTGTTTCGTTCTTAGAATTAATTTTTACTACCCAGAATCTTCTATTACCAGTTAAGTCACGTAGGAAACCTCTATCTCCATTAACAGTTGAGAAGATAGCGCAACTTCTAGGATGCCATTCCACAGTTTTTCCATAGGAAGGACGATATTTATCGTCAGTGCACGATATGAAACCTTTAACTTTTTCAATGTCTGCTTTCTTCATTCCTGCTAGTTCTTGAATTTCAATAATCCAGAAGCCTTGAATCTTTTCTCCGGCTTTCTTGTTGTCATCCATATCAGACAATTGAAGTGAGTCAGAAAAGTATTCTGGATCCACTAGTGATTTGATAATTGTGGATTTGCCAACTCCTTGTTTGCCATCTAGGACTAGAATGCTGTCAAACTTAATACCAGGTTGATAGATTCTTGCTACTGCTGCAGCAAACCATTTCCTAGTTACTTCTTCAGTATATTTATCGTCGTTAGCAGCTAGATTAGTTATTAAGAATCTTTCCACTCTTTTAACACCATCCCACTTAGAAAGATTATCAAGATATTGCTTAACTGGATTAAATGCTCTATCTCTAGTTACTTTAGTAAAAGCAACTTTAAAGTTCCTATCAGAGAAGCTGGTATATTCTTTATCAATAATAGCAATTAATTGAGCTTCATCAGCATCTCTCCAGAACTTGTTGCTTTCGGGTCTATCCCAAGGAACCCATCCTGTTATTTGAACTGAATCAGTTAATTGGTTATAAGCAATATTCTTAAATCTCTTATCGTTCTTTAATATTAATATTAAATTAGCGGATGTATTTTCAATATCACCCATCATCCCAAAAGTTAATTTAGATCTCCAATTAGAATTATCTTCATCATCAGCGATATCAAAATCCTCTTGAGCGCTTATTAATTTAGAATTCGCTAGTTCAAGCTTGACTTCTTCTTGTTCTAACGCGAGCTGCTTCATTTTAGTGAATGAGTCTTTCTCTTTACCAAACTTGTGCAGCTTTACTAAATCAAAGGCATCTAATACTTTTCCATAAGCAGGATCTTTCGCGTGGTGAGAATAGAAGAACTTATTATTATAAGCAATTCCTCCAGCGATTGAAGATGAACCGATAAAGAGATATCTATTATCACTAACAGGTTCATAAACATCACTAAGGAATAATTCAATTGCATCTTGAATAGTGTAGGTTCGATTAAACGCTCCCACTATTCCATCTTTAGTTAATGGGTCTTTGGCTTTTCTACCGACACCACCACCAGCGATAACTTTGTTTTCTTTTTCAATTCTAGGAAGAGTGTCTAAATCTTTCCAATTAGGATATTTTTCTAAGAAAGTATCTGGATTCAACCATTCTTTATTCACTTTGAGATAAATATATTTTATATCACACGGAGTAGATGGCCAGAACATTAGTTGTTCTATCTTAAATGAACATGGATCAAATTGATCAATTCCAAACTCTCCCGCTAATAAACGTGATATCGCTGTGAATTCATCACTATTAATATCTCTAGATAGAGGGAACACTAATCGATATCTTGGGGCGTCAGGTCGATGTCCATGAGTAGAATATAAGAAACACGCACATGAACACTTATCAACAAAGTCATCAATAAATCCCACTTTAGCGTTATCCATATCTAAAGTGATTAGTGATCTAAATTCAACTTCGCTAGCTTTACGTCTATTGCCTTTTAATTTGGCGCCAACAAAACCACCATAGTCCTTACACTTATTCTTTTCTTTTTTAGTGAAGGTTCTATATTGCTCAATGGTTTCACTAGTAACATGAGTTTTAGTTAATCTATCACATAAAGTGTCCCAAGAAACAACTTTGTTGTTCCAAGTGAGACTATCCGCACTATTACCAATTGCTATATTTAAATTTCTCATAATGATTTATTCCTCCTTGTCATTAACATCGTCATCGTCGCCAATGACTCTTGCGTTCACCCACTCTTCGGGTGCATTCTTTTTATCCATATACTCATACATGAATTTCTTAGGATCGAAATCCTTGCCAAATTTCATGATGAGAATGTACTTAATTACTTCAAAATCAGGAGGATAGTATTTCTCCTCTTCAGTGACTTTAGTTTCAGTGCCACCAATAGGATTCTTCCTCATAGATTTAGAAGTTGTTTTTTCTTTATGACCCATAGCTTTAATCTTTAAAGCAGAGAATAAATCACCTAACAATAATGATTCACCTTCAGAAATAGCTTGTTGTATCTCTGGATGTTTTTCTTTTAAGGCTGTAAAGGTTTGCTCTGTAATACCTAAGTCACGACACATATCTTTTTGCGTGTATAAAGTAGCTGAAGCAGCTTTAATATAATCAAGCTTAGACTTTAGCACACCTGTCTTTTCCCACATTTGATATGTATCGAGTTTCTTAGCCATAGCACCTCCACAAATGGAGAGAGGTGCCTTAGTGGCAAGTGGTTAAATTATTTAAAGCACCACTCTCCAAATTAGATGATAAATCATCTAATCTGCTTTTGTATAGGTGATAGCAATGTGCTGTTTATTAATCTTCTGCTTCTTCAAAGAAATTCACTGGTCTAAGAAGTGGATCATAGTAGAAGATCTCAGTGCCTTCATATGTGATGATGTGTCTACAAATCTTTTCACACCCAAGTCTTCCAAATAAGATGGTGTCTCTATTTGTTTGGCAATATTCCACGAAGTCATAGAGTCTTCTAGTAAGCAATCTAAGCATAGTTTGCTTTCTAGTGACATTGCCGTTATAGACAGTATTCACCATGAAGAAGTCAACGTCTTCTTGGAACGGAAGAGAGACAAAGTTTTGTTCTAAATATCTACCGAATTCTTCAAAGACTGTGTGGGTAAGTTGATATAAATCATCTTTTTTGTATTGATCATACTTACCAAATTTGTCTTCAAAGTAAGTTTGTATTTCGATGCGATAAGGGTAATGCTTTTTAAACTTTGTTTATACCTCCACTATCTCTTATAGTTTTGTGGGTATTTGAGTTTGAAATACTCACTACGCCAATAGATGATTAGATTAGCTAAAATTGGTCCAACCTCTTTGTACCAAAGCACATCTTCTGGCACATGCGTTTTTAAGTATTTGTTGAGCATATCAACATCTACTTCAAGAACATTGTCCACTCTCTTGTTCACATAATCAGCGAACGATTCAATGGCGGCGAACGCTGGTCCAGCATCCGTGATGTTATCGTTATCGACTTCTGGATAACATTTATCGAAGAATCTATATGCTTGGTCTTCGATATCAAATTCAATTTCTTGTTTCATAAGGATATAACTCCGAGCCGTTCTACGGCATTAAGCGGAGGCTTCATATATATTAAGAAGAATTACGCACGTCTTCGATTTGGATATAAAGTAAGTGCAATTCATTTAACTTATGAAGCCTGTCGCTTCTATTTAATAAATGTCATCTTCATCAAAGTCATCTTTGCGCAAAGACCTTTGATACCTTTCCTCCTCATTCCAGATGACAGGGATAGGAATATCAAGAGCGTATGCTAAGGCGGAAATAGTCCTAAACTGGATAGCATCGCCAATAACTCCGTTCTCGATACGGTTATAGTGTTGATGAGACACACCCATTTCTAGAGCGACACGATATTGAGAAAATCCAAGCTTCTGCCTAGCGTTCACTAAGTACATACGAATTAGATGATACTTCATATATCGCTTCACTCCTTTCTTGGGGTTAACCCATCATTTTTCAAACAGCATGAGCTCTTGCTGTCAACACCATTTAATCAGAAAAATACAAGTGTGAAAATGCAAATTTAACCACTGTTTTGTAGCTTTTGATTTGCTTCATTTTTTGTGGAATTTTGACATAAATTTTCTAGATGTTATCTAAAGATAAATAGTCAAGTGAAAATATTTAGGTTTGCGAATTTTCTTATTTTTGTGGAAACACAATTTTTAAGAGTTTGTGCAAGTTCAAATTATTTTTGTGTAATAATAATCAATAGGAGACACGCGTATGCCTAAAAAGAATAATGAAGTTGGACCATATCCTCAAATAAATGAACAAATTAGAAAAAAATTTAAAGGCGATGTTGAATGGACTGATGGCTCTCTCACATATGAAGAAGGATTAAATCAAGAACAATTAGCAGTCCTTCTTGGAATGCCTAAAAAAGATAGATATAAAATCTCATACTACGAACAAGGAAGAGAAGAAATACCATTACCGCTTTTGTTGAAGATGGCGGATATTCTCCATTGTTCTGTTGATTTGTTATTAAATAGACCATTTGATATTTCCTATAACACTCAAACTAATGGTTTATTAGCGGTCGAATTAAAACCCGCCGACGAGAAAACTTTATTTATTGAAAACTCTTTAGCGAGATATGTTCACTTAGATGAAAATCTTCCTGAAGATCCATTTACATTAAAAGCATTTGTTTTAAGAGTAGATTCCGAAACATTAGGTTTAGCAAAAGGAAGTCTTATTATTGTAGACACTAATGTGAAGAAATATATCAACACCTCCACTAGTAAAAGACATATGTGCATGATGGTCACTAACTATCTCACACACAGTTTGGCTGGTACAGGCGCTAATGCTGGATACTATTTTTGTAACGTTGGTTTAGCACAAGATCTCAACGGAAGAGATAAAAAGAGATCTTTCTATTACACCGATATCAATAATCAATTGAAAATCGTTGGATGCCAGGTTGTTCAAAGAGGTGCTTATGGTGTCGTTGTGCAAGCTATCAAATTCTTTGAAGAAAGCGAATTACTCACTAATGCCGCATCTAAACTAATAAAAGGACATAAATACACTATCGACAAAAAGTAGCGTGTTCCTATCACCTATCATAAGTTAGTCTTCTTAGATAAACTAAAAACGGATATAAAGTAAGAGCCACATTTGGCTGACGTCTTCCATAGTTTAACGACTAGGGAGACTTTTTTATGGTTAATGAAAAAGAAAAGGAATGGCAATTAGTCAAACCTTATATAGACAGTTTATTTAAAGAAGGAATCATCTCTTATGATGAGTGGTATTTTATGATTCTTTCTTTAAGGAAAAAGCTAGGTTTAAGCACCCTATAATTTTGTATTAATTTAAGTCGTTTATTACTTGATATAATCAAGTAAGTACGCAAATATATGGTAACGACAGGAGGATCAAAACATGGAATCTTCAAATGTAAGAGTTAAAGTAATTCAGCCTAAACGCGAATTGGTACTAGACCCAATTACAGGACAAGCTAAAAAGCTTAAAGTTGCAGCTTACGCTAGAGTATCAACTGATAGCGAAGACCAACTTAATTCTTTTAACGCACAAAAGAATGAATTTGAAAGAAGAATCATCTCTAATCCAGATTGGGAATTTGTTGGCATGTACGCTGATGAAGGAATTACTGGAACCGATATGTCGAAAAGGCCAGATTTCTTGAGAATGTTACAAGATGCTCAAGATGGAAAAATAGATTATATCCTCTGTAAATCAGTATCTAGGTTTTCGCGTAATAATAGAGAATTTCTTACCATTGTGAAAATGCTTAAGGACATCAATGTCTTCATTAAGTTTGATCAAGATGGACTTGATACAAGTGACCCTAATATTGAGTTCTTGCTAACTATGCTAGGAGCTTTTGCTCAAGAAGAGATTAGACAAGCATCCCAAAGAGTGAAAAAGGGTGTCCAATACAGAATGGAAGTAGGCAATCGAAAAATGAATGTCAAAACTACTCTTGGATATATGTATGATGTGGAAGGAAAAGTTGTTATTGATGAAACAACAAAAGATATTGTCATTGAAGTATTCAATTTGTTTCTTGCTGGTTACACATATAGAGAAATAGCAAAAATCATGGAAAAACGTGGTTATTTAACTGGTACAGGTAAAAAAGAATGGTCTATCTATGATATTGAAAAGATTATCACCAATGAAAAATATGTCGGTGACTTTGTCATGCAGAAAACCGTTGTGGTCGATTATCTATCTCACAAAGCTAAGAAGAATGACAATATTGTTCCAAAATACATCGTTGAAAATCATCACAATGCCATTATTACCAGGGAGAAATTTGAAGAGGCTAGAGCAATACGCCTTGCCAAGCACTCTGCCAGGAGCAAAAGGAAGCCGCTTATCAATTTATTATCAGAAATCTTCATTTGTGAGAATTGCTTAAGGCCGCTTCAGGTAGTTAATGTTCACCCAAGAACTAAGTACGAAAAGAAGGTCTATACTTGCAAAAGTAAATGCAAGGAATCAATTAAATATAAAGCATGTGACGTAAAAGGCACTATTGATTATGTCTTGATGATGCAAGCGGTTGATCGAGTGTTTAGAAAATACTACCAGATTCCTGATTTTGATGAATCACTTATTTTGGAAGCCCATCAAGAAGCAGTCACAGCGATTATTAATAAAATTAATGATTATAAAAAACTAATCGTAGAGAACTCTAACAAGATGAATTCATTAATACAATTACAAACTAAGGAGAAAGGCGATATCACCAAGTATCAAGAAAAGTTTAATGAGTTAAAAAGAAACAATGAATTCTATGATGAGGAAATAGCGCGTTTGCAAATTATAATCGCCGACAAAAGTAAATCATTCAAAGTTAAAAGCAAACTTTTGGAATATAAAAACAACGGAATTCTTAATTACGACATATTAACCACTTTAGTTAAAGGCGTTATTAGAAGAAAAGATAATTCCGTGAGGTTCATATTATCTAAATCACCAGTTGTAGTTGATGAAAATACCATTAAGGAATTATTAAATAAAGAACCTATTTATAGCGATATGGTTGCTAATAAAACCACGTCGTTATTATTTGATGTTATTAAATTGGAGGAAGAAAACAATGGAAGTAAAGATACTATATCCTGTTAAGCCTAATCAAAGATTAAGAGTTGCGGCTTACGCAAGAATATCAAGCGATCAAGAAGCGAGCGAACCATCTTTGGAAGAACAAATTGATCATTATACTAGATTGATTATCGGGACTAAGGAATGGGATTACGCTGGGGTTTATTTTGATAATGGTATAAGCGGTACCACCATTTATAAACGAAAAGGTTTTATGAAAATGGTTGAACAAGCTCTTGCAGGTAATATCGATTTAATCCTTGTGAAATCGCTATCGAGATTCTCAAGAAACGTCATCGATATGTTAGATATTATCCGCAAGCTAAGAAATGCTGGAGTGGAAGTATATTTTGAAGACCAGTGCATTTCTTCTCTAGACACTAAATGTGATCAGGCTTTAACAATCTATGCTAAGTTCGCAGAAATGGAAGCCACCACCACTTCGGAAAGAACTAAGTGGAGATTAGATACTGATAGAAGAAATGGAAGATATTATTTGCCTGTAAATCACATGATGGGTTATCGATATGATGAAAATAAAAACATAATCATTCACGAAGAAGAAGCCAAAACCATTAGACTGATTTATCAAATGTACTTGGAAGGTAATGGCACTGTCACTATTTCAAATTATTTAATGGCTCATGGTTATAAAAATAGAAGAGGCTTAGTATCTTGGAGTGTTTCTGGTGTAAACCGCATATTGACGAATGAAAAATACATCGGAAATTGCCTTATCCAAAAGACTTTTATTCAAGATCCACTATCCAAAAAGAAGGTATATAACCACGGTCAAAAGAAACAATATCTAATAGAGAGTGGCCATCCGGCAATTATTGATAAATACACATTTGATAAAGTGCAGGAAATCATGGATAAGAAAAGAGCCCAATATAAGCTCAAAACTTATGAAAACACCGAGAATTATAACCCTGAATTTATAAGGTCTCAGTACACCGGTTTCTTCTTATGTCCTCATTGTGGAAAGCATTATGTCATTAAGACAAATCACTACAATGGGGTTGCTACTAAAAAGTTTCTTTGTTGCAACTCCAATATGACTAATAAGAAATGCAAAAGCGAGAATTATCCTTTGGATGTCATGAAGGAAATGATGACCAAACAAATCAAAATACTAAAATCAAATATTTCATCATTTAAAGAGGTGTTAAAAGATGTTTATAAAGTCTCTGAGGAAGATAACCACGATAAAAAAATCAATGCCTTAAATAGTCAAATTGATGAATTAAGAAATAGATATGATTCTATTAAAGATTTCCAGGATGAATATTTTGTTGCGATTAAAAACGGTATCATTATGAAAATCAATTCTTTAGTTGAGCAACGTACTTCTTATCAAAGTGAAATAACTTCCCAAGAGGAATATGATGAAATAGTCAGAGAAATATTATCTAAAGTGAAATCATTCCCAAGTGAATACGAGGATATAGGAGACACTGATTATAGGTCAATCTTCAGCAATGCAGTTATTGTTAGCAAAGATCTTGTGTATTTCATAATTGGAAACCCAAACATTAAGCTTCCGCTAAATCCAAAACTGTTATTTAAATCTTCCATTGAATATAAGGTTAGATTAACAACTTTCACTACTTATTTCGGAGTTTTAATTAATAAGTAAGACTGTTAGTATTTTCAAGGTATTAATTAATAGCTATTTCGCGAATACAAAAAATAGACAATAATAATGTATTCAATTATTATATTTAAGAGAAAAAGCAAAATGCCAACAGTCAGTATAATCACCCCAGCTTACAAGTGTAGAGAAACAATCAAAAAAACATATGAAAGCGTTGCTTCTCAGACTTTTTCATCGTGGGAATGGATAGTTGTTGATGATTGTTCTCCAGATGATTCTTTTTCATTTATCAAGGATATGGTTAAAGATGACAACAGAGTTATTGTTTTACAAACACCCAAGAATGGCGGAACAGCTGTTGCGAGAAATATTGGTTTAAAGCATTCAAGCGGAAGATATATAACTTTTTTAGATTCTGATGATCTTCTTGATCCTAATTATCTTGAATGTCAATTAGAATTCATGAAAGAACACGGACCACTTATTTCTGCTGGATATAGAAGAAAAGCTCAACACACATGCACAGACTTCTTAGTTCCTGATGAAGTTGATTATAAAAAAGCATTAAAAGGAAATCCTCTTTCTTGCTTAACCACTATGTATGACAAGGATGTAATTGGAGAAGTTTTCTTCCCAGAAGATATCAATAGACCAGAAGATTATGTTTTCTGGCTTAATATACTTAAAACAGGCATTATTGCCAAAGGCAATCCACAAGTATTAGCAACATATAACATTATAAGCGGCAGCAAGTCTTCCAATAAATTTAAACTCATTGGATATATGCACAAGGTCTATCATAAAACCCAAGGCATCAACTGGTTTAAGAGTTGGATCTATGTTATTAGATGGGCTTTCTACGGCAAGAAAAAATATAAGAATGTGAGATAACATTAATATCGATTTATAGTTCACATCTAATGATACTTAGCAGTTATGCAATGTCCTAAAACACAGTGATTTTGGACGTTAGCATAAGAACATAACCACCATCCTAATAAAAAAGCGCCATTTCTGACGCAAATTTTATGGTTTTGATATAAATACTTTGTATTAATATCAATATGCCGATTTTGGTGCAGCTAACAGGAATTGAACCTGCACGGGTCACCCCACTAGATCCTAAGTCTAGCGCGTCTGCCAGTTCCGCCATAGCTGCACGTATGGTGCCGTCTAGAGGACTCGAACCTCCAACCTATTGATTACAAATCAATTGCTCTGCCAATTGAGCTAAGACGGCGTGGTGGGCGCTACAGGGATCGAACCTGCGACCTCTTCCGTGTGAAGGAAACGCTCTCCCAACTGAGCTAAGTGCCCGCAAGAAGGAGTGCACATAACGAACTTGTTCGTTATTTTTGTCCCCTTCTAACAAAAAGCCCATCTGGGCCTTATGCATAAAATGGTGGACCTGAATAGATTTGAACTATCGACCTCGCCCTTATCAGGGGCGCGCTCTAACCAACTGAGCTACAGGTCCATCGCGCCTTTTTGCGCTTAACTAATATACAATAGGCACTCTAAAATTGCAACTACAAAAGCCATCCGTTTTCTTTAAGTTTTCTTTATAAAAGAAGAAGAGAGCCCGAGACCTAATCCCGGGCTTGTTTGAATGTATTTTCGCGGCCGATTAACGCTTCGAGAACTGCGGAGCGCGACGAGCGCCTTTAAGACCGTATTTCTTCCGTTCTTTGGTGCGGGCATCACGAGTGATGAAACCGGCGACCTTGAGCGTGGTGCGATCGGCACCGGCCTCTAATAAGGCTCTGGTAATACCAAGGCGGATCGCGCCGGACTGACCGGTGAAACCGCCGCCTTTAACGGTGGCGTTGACATCGAATTTATCGGCGTTGTTTGTTAAAACAAGGGGCTGTTTTAAATCCATGACGAGCGTTTCATAGGGCATGTAGGCGTTGACGTCAAAGCCGTTGACGGTGATTTTGCCTTTGCCGGGAACTAAATAGACGCGGGCAATTGATGATTTGCGGCGTCCGGTTCCATAATATTGGGCGGATTTCTTAGATGTGGCCATTGACTGTCCTCCTAGTACTTGAGCTCGAGCGTTTCGGGCTTCTGAGCTTCGTGTTTGTGTTCCGGACCTTTGTAGACGAACAATTTCTTGTAAATCTGGCGGCCGAGACGGCCTTTGGGGAGCATGCCCCACACCGCTCTTTCAAGCATTTCTTCCGGATAGTTCTTGAGCATTTCACCAGAGGATCTCGTTCTGAGTCCGCCGGGTTGCATCGAGACGTTGTAATAATTCTTCTTGTGTTCTTTATCGCCGGATAATCCGACTTTTTCGGCATTGACGATGATGACAAAATCACCGCAGTCGACATTGGGGGTGAAGGTTGGTTTGTGTTTGCCAATTAGGACCACCGCGACTTCCGAAGCAAGTCTACCTAAGGGTTTGTCAGTTGCATCGATGACATACCACTTACGGGATATTTCCTGCGCTTTAGCTATCGTTGTTTGACGTTGCATAATATTCTCCTTACTCAAACTATAATCTTACCGGGACCGTAGTTTTCGCAATTTGCGCCGTATTAAATACTATATATTATATATAGAAATGTCAATGATTATTTCCTGGCTGTTTAAAACCTTTCGCCATCACTACAAATCGACGTTGTGAAACACATTTTGGACGTCTTGCAGTTCATCGAGAGCATCGACCAATTCCTGAAAAAGGGCTTTGTCTTCATCGCCCAAAGTAATCGTTTCATTGGCCAGCATCTGAATCTCGGCGACCTTAAAATCCTCGA
>JAKPKF010000304.1 GCA_029553845.1 bacterium
TTTCCTTGAAATTCTCTACATCGACCCAGTGGTGCTCAACACCTTCACGAGTTGCTAATGCTTCAACTAGATCGCATGTCAAAACTGTTGTTAAGTCCATTATTGTAACCACCGTTTCAAGTAATTCCCATCACGCTTGTAGTATATATGAGCATCAACATTGATGTCTTCATAGAATCCTACAGCACACTGACAACGGGCTGCTATCGCAGTGTGTAAGAAGTGTATAGCATAAATATTTGCACCCATACCAAGTAATACATCACGACTACGCCATAAGGTGAACATGTTTAATTTATCATCTACTATCTCACATTTGAGCCATTGGAGGCATGGTGGCGATCTCAAATTTGTATAGTTCTCATCATATGGTTTCCACGTTATAGCACAGGCACGACGAGTAGATCTTGAAGCATTAAGCCTCTTTACTATCTCATTGATTTGATCTATCTCATAGTATCTAGTGAGATGACGTTCAACACCATCAGTTGCTACAACTTTTTCATTACGAAGCACTTCATACTTACATAACCGATCAAAGTACGTATATACGAAATCATCTGCCGTATTTTTAACTTCCCGGTCATCACGTCCTAGGATTTCATCAACATAGGTATCCAATGCACCAAGACCCATGGGGTAGTAATCAGCCAACTTACCAATATTCCTTGATGGATCGATGACATGTAAAACAAGGGTGTCTTTTGAACGCCAAACTAATTCTTCATCTTCAGTTTCAAACTCTCGATGATTCCACACAATATATTGGATGGCTTGCTTATAGGCTTCAGCAAGTGTGGTAACTTCAATTCCCTTTACCATAAAGATTTACACGCTCCTCATCTATACACTACTATCAATGGTATCATCCAAGTTTTCCTGCAGGTCAATTAGATGCATCTTAAATAGTTCCATGTCAATCTCATTCACCTCAATATCGGCCGATGCCTTGTAGATAATGTCGTGAAGGGTTTCTCTAAATGCAAGATATGCTTTATCAGCCATATATCTGTATTGCTCAATTATCATGGATAGTAATTGTGCTTGCACTTATATAAAAGT
>JAKPKF010000322.1 GCA_029553845.1 bacterium
AGAGTTGAGTAGTTTGTGAGAGTAGGTTTTTCACATATTTTGCGATAGCAGGGCTTGCTGTTAGACCAGGTGATTCCATTCCAATCAAGTTTATAAAACCTGGAAGCCCGTTTTTTGTTTCTTCTTGAATATAAAAATCCCTAAATCCGTCATTCGGTCCTTGAAGTTTAGGTCTAATACCTGTATCATCAGGCATTAAGTTAGCCCTATCAATTCCCATATATCGGTTAACTGCCTTATAAAACTCTTCAAAATATTCTTCCTGAAATTTATAGTCAATGCTATCAACATAAAAGGCATTAGGACCGAAACGAACTTCTCCAGCTAAATTGATAGTTAAGTGAATACCCAGAAAAATTCCCTTAGGATCGGCAATGGGATATACAAGATGCTGTATTCCATTTATCTTTGTGGTTTTATAATATTCACCCTTACACCAATGCTGTATGAGCCCTAAATTCTTTATATTCATTCCTGCTATTGTAGCTATTTGATCAGACCATAAACCAGCTGAATTAATAACATAATCACATTGATAATATTCTCCGTTAGCAAATCCAAGTTGATAGTGTCCATTTTCTTTTCTGATAGAAACAACCTCCATTCCATAGACAATAAAAGCATCATTATCATCAATACTGTTAGTAAGAGATTTCATATATTGATGAGTATCAAATATTCCTGTTGAGGGAATGAATAATGCCTTCTTACAAGTAACTTCTGGTTCAAGCTCTTTTACTTCGTTCTTATCCAACATTCTAATGCCAGGACAACCATTTTGGCCACCCCAACTTCTATATTGTTCTAATACTCTTATCTCTGAAGCATCATTGGCTACTATGATTTTGCCGGTATCTTTATGAGGGATAGAATGTACTTCCAGATATTGATATAATAGCCGATTCCCTTCCACACATAACTTAGCTTTCAAAGAACCTGGAGGATAATAATGACCTGCATGAATAACTTCACTATTTCTGCTGCTGGTGTGCATACCGAAACTACTTTCTTTCTCAACAACCACCAAATCAGGATTTTGCTTGGATAATTCATTAGCAATAGCTAAACCAATAGCTCCTGCTCCGATAACAACGGTTCTAACTTTTTCCATTAGTTATCAATCCTCTAAACCCTCTCAACCTTCTCAACCTTCTCAACCTTCTCAACCTTCTAAACCTTCTCAATAGATGCGGAGCTTCAGCGAGCTCCAACTACACACATTTCTCAACCCTCTCAACCCTCTAAACCTTTTTTCTTTTCGTGATAATTTGTGAAAATTCGTGGACTAAATTCGTGGATTGGACCCTACTGAAAATGTTCTTTATAGA
>JAKPKF010000331.1 GCA_029553845.1 bacterium
AGCAGTACTTGGAATCATCTGTGGCATAGTAAGTTTTTATTTTATTCCTGGTGTATTAAATACTGAGAATGTGTTTGTGGCTCTTGTTGTTGGTGCTGCTTCAGGACTAGCGGCAACAGGGACTAACCAGGTTATTAAGCAACTTACAAAATAGAATAATATTGCATTCAGCCTATCGGAGTTAATCTGGTAGGCTTTTTTATTTTCTTTTGGCAAAAGTGTCTCGACTTCCCATTTGACCTATGAGGAGGTAGATCAAATGCAAAAAGATCTAAAAGATAAAATTATCGAATTAAAGAAAACTGGTTTAGGGTATAAAGCTATAGCAAAAGAGTTATCCCTTACTCCAAGTGCAGTTAGAAATGTATGTACATCAAAACTCAACGATCCTGAATTGTATGGAAATTGTAAGAACTGCGGTAAAAGAGTAAAGCAAACGCCTGGTAAAAAGAAGCGTCAATTTTGTAGTGATAAATGCAGAATGACATGGTGGAACTCACATGCAACGGAAGTGAAGAAAAAAGCATTTTATACTTTCAAATGTCAATGTTGTAATTCTGATTTTGTAGCATATGGAAACAAAAAGAGAATCTATTGTAGCATTGCCTGCTTTACAAAATACAAAACGAAAAGAGGTAATAAACAATGAATATAAAAAATATAGAACAGTACTATGCATCACTTGTACACCTTGTCGTAATGAAGAACAAAGGTATACTAAACGATGCTGATTACTTAAAAGCTGAGTCTGTTTTGGCAAGTAAATATTGTATCAAAAAAGATAGTCTTTATCGGGCTAATGACTTGATAAATAATCGATTTAGAGTGATATATATACTACCAAAGAAGGAGGACCAAAATGGATCAGAAACGGATAACAAAGATAGATGCATTACCAAAGTTACAAAAGAAAACTAGAGTAGCAGCATACGCTAGAGTTTCAACTGGTAAAGATGCCATGCTTCATTCCTTAGCAGCTCAGGTAAGTTATTACAACAAGATGATATCAGAGCACGAAGGATGGGAATTTGCTGGCGTTTATGCGGATGAAGCATTGACTGGAACAAAAGATACAAGAGAAGAGTTTCAAAGGCTTATAAGCGGTTGTAAGGCGGGGAAAATCGATATGGTTGCAGTTAAGTCCATATCAAGATTTGCAAGAAACACATACATGATGTTAAAGACGGTTAGAGAACTAAAAGCATTAGGAGTTGATGTATTCTTTGAGGAACAGAACCTGCATACATTGAGTGCTGAAGGTGAGATGGTATTAACATTCTTAGCTTCCTTCGCACAAGAAGAAGCACGTTCAAACTCTGAAAACATCAAATGGAAAATTAAAAAGGATTATGAAAAAGGAATCCTCTGGGGTGGCAAAGACATGTATGGTTATAAGATAGTTAATAGAAAGCTTGTACTCATACCT
>JAKPKF010000341.1 GCA_029553845.1 bacterium
TGGTAGTAACTTATAAATTTTAGATTTTATGGCAAAGAAGATACAGGAAACACCCACTAACCTTACAAGAGAAGAATTATCTAATCTATCTAGGGTTACAACGGATGTTTTCTTTTTCAGTCTTTTTTGTTATGTGATACATCCAGTGAGAGGAAAGGTTCGATTTGAATTATATCCGTATCAAAAAGCCGTACTATACCAATTTATACTCCAGAGATTCAATATCTTGTTAAAGTTCAGGCAAGCGGGTATTACAGAACTTATATCTATGTACTGCTTATGGCTGGCATCATATCATCCTAATAAGAAGATAAACATTATCTCCATTAAGGATACTACAGCTAAAAAGGTACTTAAGAAGATTAAGTTCATGTATAAGAATCTTCCATGGTATATGCAAACACCTATCATCAACGGAAGAACTGGGGAATTTGGTTCTGCCTCTATGATTGAATTTGATAATGGTTCATTCATAGAATCCATTCCAACATCTTCCGAAGCCGGTCGTTCAGAATCTCTTTCTCTCCTGGTAATTGATGAGGCTGCAATCGTTCGGTGGGCTTCAGCTATTTGGGCAGCTGCCTTCCCTACGCTTTCCACCGGAGGTTCAGCCATCATCAATTCTACTCCATACGGTATGGGTAATTTTTACCATTCAACATGGGTAGATGCTATAGCTGGAGGTAATCCTTTCAATGCTATTCGATTATATTGGCAGATGCACCCAGAACGGGATCAATCTTGGTATGACCAGATGGCTTCTGCATTGGGTCCAAAAAGAACTGCACAAGAAATCGATGGAGACTTTCTTTCTTCAGGTAATACAGTATTTGATATGGCAGATATCAAGGCTATCGAAGATTGCTTAAGTGATTATCCAGTTTTAAAATATCGTTTCAATCGTCAGTATAGACAATTCAACGAACCAGATCCAAATAAACAGTACTTTATCGGTGCAGACGTTGCAACAGGTAGAGGCTCAGACTATTCTTCTTTCACTTGTATGGACAAGCTGGGAGAAGAACAAGTTGTGTATAAGGGAAGAATGGCAGTAGATAAATATGCTAGGTTACTGGGAGATACTGGGCAATTATTTAATTTTGCTGTTGTAGCTCCAGAATCTAACGACGTTGGGTTAGCAGTAACTTCTGCTCTTCAGTCAGAAGGTTACCCTAATCTATACTACTATCAAAAGCTTCTGAAAAAGAAAGGTAAATCCAGACCAGAGGTTGATAAATCTCCAGGTTGGTTAACTACCCAAAAGAATCGTTCAGTAATTATAGAGGGTCTAGAACAAGATATTCGAGAAGAGAATATCATTGTGAAGGATCCTTTCTTTGTTCAAGAAGCTCCTACCTTTATATATGATGGTTTGGGTAGACCCGTAGCCATGGGTAAACACAGAAATAATACTTCTGCTGTAGATGTGGATTTGGAAGGAGATGTTTATTCTGATGATGATATATTTGGTAAAGCAATTTGTAATCACATACGAAAAGGAAAAACTAATGTAATAATACAACCGAAATGAAAATTCTTAAGTTTTTTGGATTCGATAGAAGGAATCGATCTCCAATACAAGAAAACAAGGCTAATCCTCCAAGTAAAAAAGAGGAGGTACCTATTTCACCCGGTAGAGTATCGGAACCGGATGATGACCCAGGTAACTTCATTCATACATTGAAAGGCTTAACTCAGATGGTTACGCCTTCTTTTCGTGTTGAAGTGATTCAGCTTTTAAGGGATTTATATAAAGTGAATCCAGATGTTAACATAGCTTTACAGGATATGTTTAAGCTTGCTAATACCGGTCATAATATAACATTCCCTAATAATACCGATAAAGAGGCTGATAAGATGAGAGATCATCTTTCTAAGGTATCCTCTAAATGGTCTAACTATACTGCCGGTATGGATGGTTTGGTAAACAAGATGATAGTTCAATTGATGATTAGTGGAGCTATCTCAGTAGAAGCTGTACCAAATGAAAAGCTTGAGGGTTTAGCTACTATATTATTCCTCAAACCAGACAGGATAGTATTCAAAAGGGAGAATAACGGAGTTTATAGCCCATATCAGAGGAACACTCTTTGGAATGGCTCAAATAAGCAAGATTATATCAAACTTAATACAGAGACCTATTGTTATGTGGGTATGTATAATGATACCGATGAACCTTACGGAATACCTCCTTTTATGGCATCATTGGACTCATTAAAGGGTCAGCATGATATGAAAACTAACTTTAAACATATCATGGAAATCTGTGGTATGGTTGGTTTTCTAGAGGCTTTGATGGAAAAACCACAACAGAAACCTAATGAAAATGTAGAAGCTTATACTAGAAGATTAAATAGGGAGCTAATACGTTTGAAACAGAATGTAAGGGAAGGTATGAAGGATGGAGTAGTAACTGGTTACATTGATGACCACCAGTTTAAACTTAACTCTACTTCAAAAGAGATGAGCAATATTGATAAACCCTGGAATATGAACCAGCAATCAGTTGCTAATGGTTTGGGAGTAAATGGCAACCTAATTGGAGTACAAGCTTCCATTGGAGAAGGAGCAACTGGTATTATGCTTTCTAAGCTTATAAGTCAGCTAAAGAATATCCAAATGATAGTTTCTTATGTTCTTAAGTTTATTTATGAACTAGAACTACGTCTGGCTGGCTTTGATTGTAAGGGAATATCCATTACTTGGGGATCATCCACTATCTCTGATGAGGTTAAAATCCAACAAGGTAGACAGTATAAGATTCAGAACCTTGACTTACTTTACAAGGCAGGTATCATTTCTCAATATCAATATGCTTGGGAAATGGGTTATGATTCTCCTTCAGAAGAAGAACCAAGAGTTTCATTGGAAGACCAATTTGCTAAGGGAGGTAATTCAGACCCACAAGAGGGTACTAAGAAGAAACAGAGACAGGACGATAAGAATCAATCCGCTCGTAGATCAAGAGATAAAAATAACCCGGCTCCTTCACGAGGAGATCAAAATACTAAATCAAGATGAGTAAACCGATTACTAAAAAGAACAGAGAACATTTAGATTCTTTAGTGATAGGTAGTGGTCATACTATAATGGCTGGGTATATCCCAACATCCATAGAACCACAAACCTTCTCGGAGAATTTTTATAAATGGGCTCAAACTTCTAAGGAGTCAGTCAGTCAATTTGGTTTTTGGGGAGGAGAAATAGATTATAATACCTATTATCCTGACTTGAAGCCAGAAGAACTTACTCCTAAAGATGAGGAGTTTATAGAACCAATGTTCAGATTATTATCTGCAACTATTGTGTCTAAGAACTGGAACCCCACCGATTTTAGTCAAAACGGAGTATTAAAAGCTTCTATGAGAATGCTCTTGGGACAAACAGTAAACTGTGACCATGAGACTAATATTGGTAATGCTATTGGAGCTGTATCACAAGTTATCTGGCAAGATGAATACAAGGATGGTTCTTTTGTTATTCCTGCAGGTATCAATGGTATATTAAAGATTGATGGTAAAGCAAATCCGAGAATTGCTAGAGGCATTCTTATGGATCCCCCATCTATCCATTCTAATTCAGTAACAGTACAGTTTAAGTGGGATAAGTCTCACCCAAATATGGAAGATAACGAATTCTACCAGAAACTGGGTACCTATGATTCTAAGGGAGTTATGGTACGAAGAATCGTTACTGAAGTAGTAAGATACTTAGAAACTTCTTTGGTATCTCATGGAGCTGATGCTTTTGCTCAGAAGATTGGGGATGATGGTAAAATCATTAATCCCAATTTTGCCAAGAGAACTTGGGCTTCATACGAAGAATATAGGGATGATAAGTCTAAACAGTATTTCTTCTATGATACGAAAACTGATCTAGCTTTGTTCAGTGAAAATAACGATACTTCCCAATCTTATGATGATAACCAAGGAAATCAAAATCCTAATAATAAAGATATGAATGAACTACAAAAATTTTTAGAAAGAATCTTTGGTAAAGATTGCCTTACTCTTGCCGAAGGTACAGAGATGAACGAGGAAACTGCATTTGCAGCCATTCAGGAATTGGTTAATTCTCGTAACACTCTTCAGACTACTGTGGATAACTTAACTACAGAAAAAACTTCTCTTACAGAACAGGTTACTAATCTGAATGCAGAAGTTGCAAATCTGAAAGAAATGGCTCAGGTAGGTAAAAACCACATTGCATCTCTCCGTGAAAATGCTGTTGCAACCTATAAAAAACTTATGGGTGACAAAGCTGATGAAACTATCGTTACAATGTTGAATGCCGAAACTACCGGCATGGTAACTTTGATCTCTCTTACTAAAGATTACCAAGCTCGATTGGAAGAAAAATTCCCAATGACCTGTGCTAAATGCGGTTCTCACGATGTAAGCCGTGCTTCTTCTGCAACTGAGGCAGAGGATAAATCCGATAACAAAGCTACTGCTCAGAATTCCGAAAAGAGTACTGAAGAGATTCTGAAAGGTATCTATTCAAACAAATTAAAATAATCTCTAAAATAAGAAGAATATGAATACACATCCTACTACTAAGCTGGTAAATCAGGATCAACCGATGACTCTGTTTGGTGAAAAAACTCCCAGAGCGGTGATCTATAAGAGTGAATCTAACAAGTTGCATCAGGCTTTCTGTGTAAAAGAAAACAAAGTTATTCATCAGGGTATGCCGGTAGCTTTGGATACCGATGGTAATATCGAACCTTATATCCCGGGTGGAGATGGCAGCCAGGTTTATCTGGGTATAGCTGTAACTGACAACATTAACCCTGCTTATCAGGCTCAAAGAAATTTCCCCGTAGAAGTAACTGTAGCTGTAGAAGCTTTCATGGTTGTAAACTGGGTAGCTAAAGAGGCTATGGAATGTGGTTATGTAAAACCCACAGATACCCTGTTGATTGACCGTTTCATCACTGCTGAAACTTCAGACGATGAAACAAAATTCATTAGCATCGTACCGGCTGATGAAGCTAATGATATTATTCAAGTATTGGTACGCTAATCATTAACTGAACATTAAAAGAACAATGAATACAGAATTTGCACAATTGAAAATGGAAGACCTTAGAAAGGAACTTCCGGAAATGGTAAGAAGTTTGGAAGCATACCGTCAGGGTTCCAACAACACATTGCCTATTGAAGTTACTCTGGAAGAACTGGTACAGGGTAAATATGGTGTATCACAGGATGCCTTCTTTGAAAAGTTGGGCATTAATCCGAAGATTGATACAATGCAGAACATCTTCACTATGCCGCAACAGAATATCCGTTGGATTGTACCGGAAATCATCCGTGCTGCTATTACAACTGGTATGCGCCAGGCACCTTTCTACCCGAACATCATTGCTTCAGACCAATCCATTAATGGTTTGCAGGTAACTATGCCGATGGTAAATATGTCGGATGCTGCTCCCGCTAAGGTAAATGAAGCAGAAACAATTCCTTTGGGAGATGTAAGCTTCGGACAGAAATCAGTTTCTCTGTTCAAAATCGGTAAAGGATTTAAACTTACTGACGAAGTTAAAAACTACGTTTCAATCGATGTATTGGGAATCTATCTCCGTGACTTTGGTATTCAGTTGGGTTATGCTATGGATACTTTGGCAATGGATGTTTTGATGAACGGTAACAAAGCTGATGGTTCTGAATCTGCTCCGGTTATTGGTGTATATGAAACAACCAACGGTATTACTTATAAAGACTTGTTGCATATCTGGGTTCGTGCTGCTCGTATGGGCCGTAACTTTACTACTATGATTGGTGGTGAAGACCAGGCTATCGAGATGTTGAACTTGCCTGAATTTAAAGAACGTCACTCAGGAACTACAGAAGCTACACTGAATATCAAGTCTCCGGTTCCCAACAAGGCTGACTTCTATATTCACCCGGGAACTCCCGATCAGCAGTTGTTGATGGTAGATACCAGTGCTGCCTTGATTAAGCTTACTGCTAAACAGTTGATGCTTGAATCAGAAAGAATCGTATCTAATCAGACTGAAGCAGTATATGCTTCTCTGACTACTGGTTTCTCTAAGATGTACCAGGATGCTGTTCTTCTGTTGGCAGCTAACAAGAAATTCTCTGAAGCTGGATTCCCGAGCTTCATGAACATTGACCCATACCTATTGGTTAACTTAGAATAATATCCGGGATTTCTTCATTGTATTTTTGTCTAATTTCTCCCCGAACAGTTTCAATCCATTCTGTTCGGGGTTTTATATTATAACCTAAAAATAAAAGATTATGGCTACTACTTATATTGTAACAGTTGGAACTAATGCCTACAGTTTTAACGACCAGGTAACAGGTATTTCAATTGCAAAAGGCGAAGAGAGAGAACTTACTGCCCGTCAGTACAGAACAAAACGTATTCAGAAAGCTTTAGTTTCTGGCCACTTGGTTTTAGTTCCGGATAAGAACAAAACTGCCAAGTATACTGCTGAGGATATCGAAAAGCTTGACAAGAAGCTAGCTGCTCAGTTTGCAAAGGGTATGGAAATCAGTAAGATTGCCAAAGCTTATTCACTTGAAGAAGCTAAGCTGATTGCTAAGAAACATGAAATCGAAGCTGATCCGAAAGATACCGTAAAAGATATCCTTGAAGTTTTACTTGAAGATTTCGAAGAAAACAAAGAATAAACAAATCCGAATATAAATGAAAAAGAATCTAGACTTCACATATGTAACATCAGGTCTGGAAGTTTCATTTAGAGTATTAACCAAAGTCCCGGCCAAATCCATTTTTGACTGGGACTTTGGCGATGATAAGGGAGAGGTTTTCAATGGTGGAAGACATCAATCTTACTCTTATGAGAAGTCTGGATTTTATGATGTAACACTACATGTCACTAATTCTGATGGATTAGATTTGACTTGTACTCGAACCGTAGTTGTATGTAATTATGGGCATACTACTCTTCAGGATACCATCTACAATTTAATAGATAGGTATATTCCCAAAGAATTGCATGAGAGTATGACCATAGAAGATAAAACTGCATACATCACTAAATGGCAATTATATATCTTCCCACTAGTAAACCATGTTATACCACCAGATAAATATAATGATGAATTATGGTATGAGGGACTAGAAAACCAATTAATTATGGAATTGGCCGTATGGGATTATCTCAATATACAAATACAAAATATCCTGTTGGTTGCAGGAAACAGTTTTAGAGAAATTATCTCCACTGAATCTCATGGACCAGACCAAGATGGTGATTCACCTGGAGAACATGCTAGAGGAGATAGGATAAAGCAAATTACTACAGGTCCTACCGAGGTACAGTATTATGATAAGATATCTGAAAGTATATCTAGCTTATGGAGTACTTATTCAAAGATGATTCAACCTGGAGGGTATATGGATGAACTAAGAAAGAATCTATGTATGCTGGCATCTAGGTTAGAGATATACTTACCATTCTGTGATCAAATTGAACGGTTAGTAGTACCAAAGTAGTAAATCATCGAAAACCAACTCCTTTGGGAGGACCTAATCCAACAGCTCCTCTCAATAAAGCAAGTAAACCTTCGTTAACCATAATAGATAAGAAATCATGACAAAAGAACCTTGGAGAATGGTTAAGAACCATTCTTGGAATAGGTATAAAAAGATTATCACTGATTTCTTAGACTGGGATGCTGGAAGACAAACAATTACTTGGGCTAAACATGTTAATCAATATCTAAATCATGCTGAGGATGATAGCCCAAGATATTATAATATTCCCATAGAAGCTTTATGCTATTACAATGCTTTTAGGAATTGGCCTATTAATAAGGCTACTGTTTCTGGAGAATTAGATGATGAGAACCTTTCTATACTTATTTCAAAGAATTACATAGAACAAATCGGATATCTCAATCAGGAAGGTTATTGGAACTTTAACTGGTCTGAGGATAGATTTGTTATCAATGGGATAGTATATAAACCTTCTGGAGATACTCAAGTATCTCAGGCTAAAGATGAAGCTTTGGTATTCTTGGTAATCCTCAAAAGGGATAGAGATACTAAAATCAAATTCGTAGAACAAAATCCATAAAGATATGAAAATGTTAATGTTACGTTTCACCAAGCTTAACAATGTAGAGGGCGATTGGTGGGACAGTAATCTTATAATCTTGAATGGACCTTCTGGAGTTCACATAGAAATGCCTGGTACTGGTAATTCGGCTACTACCATGCAATCTATGACTGGTATGAAGTTCGTATCAAATTACCAAGATTACTTTGGAGAGGTATGGGATAAAGATATACCTCATATAGGCTTTGGCCAAGTTATTAAGTTCAGAGTTAGGAAATTACCTGATTATGCCGTAGTAGTTGGGGATATAGAGGATGGAGGAGAGGTTGACCCAGATAATCCAGATGATATCCCAAATGCTTTTGCTGGTAAAGAAAAAGAATACTTCCGTGGTAATAACTCAGAACTGTTATTGGGAAAGAATAAAGTAACACCTTAAAATATATACATATGTACGTTAGTAAATACTACACTTGCGAAGAGATTGACCAACGGCTATTACAGGGTTATTATGATGACTCTTTGGCTCATGGTTTTGTTGGAACTCTTAAAGAGTTCTGGGCATTCTTCTTATCAATTGCAAACAAGGTAGATAAGAAAGAAGGTTGGGATTTGTCAGAAAATAACTTCTCTGATGAATTGCTAGAAAAACTGAATGGAATTGAGGAACATGCTAACTACGTTACTAAAGTTTCTCAACTAGAAAACGATTTGAAATATCAGACTCAAGAACAAGTTGAGAAATATATACATGACTTAGTAGATGGTGCTGATGATGCTTTGGATACATTAAAGGAATTAGCTGAAGCATTAAACAATGACCCGAACTTTGCTACCAATATCACTAACCGATTAACTGAATTACGTACTCAATTAGAAGCTGAGGTAACTAGAGCTAAGAACCGTGAAAACGAATTAGCTTCTCAGATTAAGATTGTGAACGATAACTTGGTTAACTCGGTTAATACGTTGAATGCAACTATCCTTAAAGTAGTACAAGATATTACTAGGATGATAGAAGCAATCAATGCTCGTATTCAAAAGGTAGAAGACCGGGTTGGTGATTTGGAAGTAGAAACTGACAATAACTTAACTGAAGCTAAAGAATATGCTAAGGAATTGGTAGATAAGGAAGCTGCTGAACGTAGAGCTGCTGATGAGAAACTGACCGAGGCTGTTCATAAGGTACAGTTAGACCATACTAGGGATATTGCCGACTTAAATAATAAGATTCTAACCGAGGCTTCAGAAAGAGCAAATGCAGATGTAGCATTAGAATCTAAACTGAACACCGAAATCAGTGATCGTAAAACTGCAGACCAAGAACTTGAATCCAAGATTAATGCTGAAGCTGCAGCTCGTACTGCTCAGGATGAAGTATTACACCAACAGATTGTAAAGGAAACTTCTGACCGTCAGAATGCAGATAATGGTTTACAGCAGAACATTACTCAAGAAGCTCAGAACCGTCAGAATGCAGATACTGTACTTCAGAACAATATTGATAACGAGAAAGAAACTCGAATTGCTCAAGATGAAATCCTTGACCATAAGATTGAGGATTTGAAAACTCAGGCCGGTACAGATAAAACCGAATTGCTTGAAAAACTAGAGCAAGAAAAACAAGAACGTATTGCTGCCGATAAAGACTTAGATAATCGTAAGGTAGATAAAAGAGAAGGCTATTCTCTTACTAAAAACGACTTTACCGATATTCTCAAGGCTAAATTGGATGGCATTGAAGAACATGCTAATTATATCACAAAAGTATCTCAGCTTATCAATGATGCTGGTTATCAAACTGAAGCAGATCTTCAGGCAGCTATTGAAAAGATTATTGGGGAAGCTCCAGAGGTTCTTGATACTTTGAAGGAGATTGCAGATGCTTTGGGTAATGACCCAAACTTTGCAACTACAATTACCAAGAAATTGGCTGCTATTACCGAACAGTTGAATCAAGAAATTACTAATCGTACAGAAGCTGATGCCCAGGTACAGGCTAATGTAGATAAGGAAGTTTCTGACCGTAAGGAAGCTGATACTGCTCTTGAGGCTAAGTTGAAAGAATACGTTGATAACGAAGTAGATAAAATTACTGGTAACACTGACGGTATTCAAGCTAGTCTGAATAAGGAAATCCAAGATAGAAAAGATGCCGATGCTGCATTACAAGCTGCTATCACTAAGGAAGAAACGGATCGTAAGGCTGCTGATGCTGCATTAGATACTCGAGTAACTGCTAATGCTACCAAGATACAAGAATTGGCTTTATCTATTCAGGATGCGGTAAATACCGTTAAAAATGAACTTCAGGCTAAGATAGATGCTTTGCAAACAGAAGTAAATGCTAACAAGGCAAATATCCAACGTAATACTGACCGATTAAACGACCAGATTACTAAGGAAGCTGAAGATTATGCTGAATTAAAAGGCATGGTTAATGCAGAAGCTGAAGCAAGAGCCAATGCTGATACTAATCTTAAGTCTCAGGTAGATAAGGTAAATATCGACTTGAACACTGAGGTTTCAAAGAGAGAAGCTGGTGATACTGTTTTACAGCAGAATATCGATAAGGAGATCTCTGATAGAACTTCAGCAGATACTTTATTAGATAATAAGTTCACTGGCTTGATAAATACTGAATCTACTGCCCGGGCAAATGAAGATGAGAAAATCAATGCTCGAATCGACCAGGAGATTAAAGATCGTAAGGCAGGTGATGATGCTTTAAGCACCAGAATAGATAGCCTCAATAGTGGAGTAACCGGTTCTTTAGATGAGCTCAGGGAGAAAGTAACTAATAACACTACTGCTATTCAAACCGAAGTAGAAAGAGCTAAGGCTGCTGAACAAACTCTTAAGGATTCTCTGACTACAGCTATGGAAAATCACAAAGATGATTTGGTAGCTATATCTAAAGATATCAATGATGAGGCTCAAAGTAGACTACAAGAAGATACCAAGCTTCAGAATAATATTGATACCGAAACCCTTAATCGTACTCAGGCAGACACTCTGTTAGAGAATAAGATTACTCAGGAAGTATCAGATAGAGTTCAGGCTGTTGAAAACTTGAATGACCGAAAGGTTGATAAAGTAGATGGCAAAGAGCTTTCTTCAAATGACTTTACCGACTTATTAAAAGCTAAGTTAGATAATATCCAGGAATTTGCTAACTACATTACTAAGGTATCTCAGTTGGAAAACGATTCTAACTATCAGAATGCCGAACAAGTAGAAGCTGCAATCCAAAAGGTTATTGGTTCTGCTCCTGGAGTATTAGATACACTAGAAGAGATTGCAAAAGCATTGGGAGATGATCCTAACTTTGCAACTACAATTACTAATAAGCTGACTGAACTTAAAGGTATTATAGATAAGGAAATCTCCGATAGAACTGCAGCTGATGAACAAGTTACTCAGAAGTTTACTGAATTAAGTACTACTCTTAATGCTACAGTAAGTGAACTGAGAACTTTCGTAACAGAAACTCGTTCTGAATTATTAACAAAGGCTCAGGCTCAGGATGAATTAATTGCTAAGAATACTGCTAATATTCAACGTAACCTAGAATTAATTCAGGGATTACAAAGTAATCAGAATACTGGTTATCTTGAAATCAAGGAACTATTGAATACGGAAATTGAGGCTAGAAAGGCTGAGGATATTCGTATTGAAGCTAAAGTAGACAAGAATACTCAGGACCTTACTACAGAACGTAATGAGCGTATTGCTGCAGATAAAGTTCTCCAGGATAATATCGATGCTGAAGAGGCTGCAAGAATTGCTGCTGATAATGCTCTGGGTAAACGTATAGATAAAGAAATCGAAGATAGAAAAGCAGCTGATACCGCACTTGAGAATAAATTTAATGGTATCACTAACGGCTTAGATGAACGTCTTCAGAAAGAAGAAGCAACTTCAAATGCTTTACCCTTAACTATGGTTACGGAAATTGATCCGAACTTGGTTATCAACGGTACTTCTGCTGAAGTAAACTTTAAGAGTTCTGTAAAAGGAGAAGGTAATCTCTATGGAGAACCTATGCCTCGTAAGTTTGCTATCCCTGCTTCTACAGATGCTAAAGCCGGTCTTCAATCAGCTGCCGATAAGAAAAGA
>JAKPKF010000342.1 GCA_029553845.1 bacterium
ATTTGAAAAGATTTATGGCAATGTATTCTTTGTAGGCGATGAATATGATAAAGCGGTAAAGAAGCGTTATGCCGGTCTGATTATCTACAAGGATGGTGTTGATATATCTGACCATCCCAAACTTGAGATCAAAGGATTTGAGGCAAAGCGTAGTGATACACCTACCGTAATCAGAGAGTTACAAAGTAATGTATTCAAGATGATTCTTACCGGAAAGGGTAAGGACGAGATATTTCCAGTAGTGAAAGAAGTAAGGGACAAAATCATTGCAGGTGAATATTCTCCTTACGAGATAGGTATTCCAAAAGGTGTATCAAAGGATTTCCATGAATATACTTCCAACATGCCTATACACATACACGGTGCAATTTATTTCAATAAATATTGTAATGGAAACATCAAGAATGAGAAGATGAAATATATTTATGTCAAAGATGTTCCACCTGGACTGCCTAAAACCCATGCAATATCATTCACCGATGAGCAACCCATACCTGAAGGATTCATCATAGATTATGCGCGCATGGAAGAGAAGTTGATACGTGAGAAGTTTAATTATATATTCTTGAGTATGGGATGGAATATACACGAATTAGACGGAATAGAACGTTTCTGGTAGAGGAATATAAAATCTCTTCAATTCTTTGAGTAAAACGTGCATTTCTGACACCTATCTTTTTCAAAGGTATAAACACCCGTCCAAAGAAAGATAGGGTCTGGAAACATACGAAAACGATATGATTCCGGTATGATTTTTTGATTGTAGAGGTACAATGTTATCGTGTAAAGTGACTATTCTATTTTCTGTTCAAAACATAAGACATATATAATCAAACTGAAAACTAATTATGCAGGTGAAAGGATGATTGTGATTGATAAGATTAGGTATCCTGAACTTGAAAGGATTGCAAATCTGAAACCTAACCCTGAGATTCTTTTGGGTCAAGAAATCTTTTGGACTGTAAAGCGTGACGGATCTAACATTGGTGTCTATCTTGATGATGAGGATAACATTCAGTTACGCAGTAGGAAC
>JAKPKF010000372.1 GCA_029553845.1 bacterium
ATTTTCTTTAAGTTCAGTGATAATACTGCTTACGTTGTAAAAAACACAAATATGAAGAACATTTACACTGGTGCAGCCATTGCTAAGTTTGGGTGATACTTATGAAAGAATTGAAGCTTAGAAAAGATTATCAAAAGTGGAATTGGACAGAAAATCCTGAAAGACAACAATCCTACCATGCTTTGGTTTATAAGGAAAACACCTCTTTATTTGCTAAAACAGTATGGAACGAAATGGTGGATTGCTTATATAATGCCTTAACCGAAGTAGGACTTGAATGGAATGATACAGTTGCTTCATATGAGAACACTAAGTTTTCAACGTTCTTTTTAATTGACTGGCTTCCAATGAACTTTACTGCTAGAAGATTTAATGCAGTTAGATTCAACATTCAAAATCTAATAAACTCAACTTTCATTTGGCAGTACGATAATGATTATGAAGGATATGTAGGAAGAAATGATTATAGAGGTGTAAGTGATACAACTGAGCCAGATACTTTGTATGGCTCTGCTTTAATTGAACTTGCTCGAAAAATAAACGTCTTAATTGATATCTTAAAAGATGAAGCCAACACTCAGGATGGAATTGCTGATATAGAATCAGTGCAAAGTACTGATAGTTTGTTATCTGTTCCTGAATTAAGTGCATTACAATCAGACATTGCTAATAAAATTGAGTCTTCAAGCAATATAACCAATCTTACTGCAAAAGGCTTAAATACTGATGCAAGTTTTGATAGTGCTATAAATGGAAACTTACAGTTAAGAAATGCTGATTCATCGTTTATGGTGAATGAAAATAGCATGACAATCTTTGATGCGATCATTACTCTTGAAGACTTATACAAAAATCTTTATTCAACAATCTTTCATTACATGATGATTAATGCGAAGATGACGATAAATTATGATAGCGTAAAAGTAACTGCAGAAGTGCCGAATATTCTACTTGAAACCGCTAATATGAGTTTTGCAGATGTTGTGAGTATTATATCGAGTAGTGTATCAAATAGCTATATTGATGCAGCACTTAATAAAAGTAATCCATTACATGTCAGTGTGGATCATGTTTCTAGAGCAGTAGCTGAAGCGTTGGTTTCAGTTAAAAACAAGAGACTAATAAGGCTGAACATTAATTCTGAGACTTCAGTAACAGCACAGATAGAAAACTTTAAAGGTTCAACTTTTATATCTATTGTTGCCAATGTCTCAAGCATATCTTCAAATCTTAATAAAGCAATTTGTAGAAGAGCAAATTCTCAGGTTTCTTGTAGAGCAACAATATCAATGTCAGATTTAATCAGAAACATCGCTAATCCTATGATCCCAGATTTAATTGATTGTGTTGGAAGCATTCAAAGTGAAATGGGAAAAGGAATAGTATTACATGCTGATAGCTTTACTGAAAATCTTATGCAGCAAGAAAGCGTAATGATAAAATCTGAAATTGCAAAGATGCAATCTAGAGTAGAGATGACTTCGGATAATGAGGCAGATGTAGAAAAACTGTTAATTCGTTTACTTAGCTTTACTGAAACTTACAAAGCAGAAATTGAGTCATCAATGGCAAGCCTTAATAGTATGATTCAAGAATCCGACATCTCCTCTATATTCACTGATGATTTACGGTTAGAGATTTATTCAGCTGGTGAGTCAATGGGTGTAAGAGAAACATTTATTCTTAACAATGAAAGTAGACTTGAAGCATTGAATTATGGTGAAGATTATCTCAAAACAAGAACTGTATATCAAACATTCTTTGATTCAGAACTTGCAAGTGTTGAGCCATGTTTAGTCAATATAGAAGAAAGCTTTGTTGATACTTGTGATGCAATAATTGAAACTCTTGACGCAGAACAAACATTAAATATAAACGCTAATGCATTTAATACAATATCAAACACAAATATAAGTATTGTGAATTTAGAACCTCTTATAGGAACTATTGAACACGATGCTCTTTTATTTGCTGATATAACATTCGATCCTTCTTCATGGCATAATCCAGTACAAATTAATGATGTATTAGAAATCTATCAAGTTTATGAAGGAGAGCAAAATGGTATGAACTTAAATTTAGGATAGGAGGTATCCAATGAGAAGTACAAACATAAAACTGAAAAATAGGAATGGTGAAGATGTTATTTATGTTGGCATTTCAACTGTCTCAATTGATGGAGAAGATGGTACTAAAAAACAATTCTCATTAGGAAACCTTACAGAAGGAACTATCGTATTGGACTTTGCTAATGGAAATCAAGAAGTTATTGTACCTGATGATGAACTATATGATAAAGTTGTGATTCTTAAACCAGAGACATTTATAGCAGAGAATATCGCACAAGGAGTAATTATTGCTGGCATTGAGGGTACCTTTGAAGGAGCAAGAGAAATGCCGACATTGAATGTCCCTTCTATATCAAGAAGTAGCGACACAATTACAATCACTAATCCAAGTACAAATGGTAATTTTAACAGAGGATTTAATGTTTATTCAGGTGGAGAGCTTGCTTTTTATCAGACTGGAACAACATTTAGTCTGATCGGTAAGTTTGAAGCGGAAAATGATTATTCAATTCAAGCAGCTTGTGTAAATCCATTGATGAATGAATCAAACAAAAGTAATTCTATCTCTTTTGCAATTTACTCAATTATTAAGGATTTTGATGAATACATTTCTACAACAGACACAAGCACAAAGATAAGTAGTGGATTAAAATATAAGATCTATCTGAGGAGTGACTTTGGTTATTGGCTTCCAGAAATAATCAAGGTATATAAAAAAAGGAATGGAACAGATGAGTATGAACTGACCAATGAATTTTATTATTCAATGTATACAGGTGAGGTATCTTTTGATTCAATGGATGCTAATGTGAAAATCGAAGTTATTTCAGATGAAGAACCTCAGCTTAAAAGGCCAAAAGTAAGAATAGTAGAGGGTGATTTTATACTTAAAACACCATTTCCTGTATATTCTCAAAAGCTTTTATTCTATGACAATGAAGAGTTATTTCATGAAGAGATAAAAGAAGATCAGCCTATTGCTGTAATGGTTGAGTCACTCGGAACTACTTATACATTTATTAAAGATTCAGACGGATATTATAAGCCTACTAACACAGGTGTAAATTATAGCTTTGCCATTGCAAGAATTCAAATTTCAAATCCTGAAGATCCTACTATTGTAAAACTTTTATGGATGCAAAGTACACAATATGGATATGACTTTGGTCTTGTTGGACAAATGGATGTTGCATTATCTCAGAGTACAAGTGTTGATACTAATGTGTTATTAAATGCTCAAAATCAAACAGCAACCACACCAATAGAACTATTACTTGAAGCTCCGACTGGAACTCACTTCTATGATGTTAAATACAGAAAGGATGGAAGTGGTCATACTGGTTGGGATATGTTTGAGTTTCAAATAGACGCAAATGTAACAGTATTACCTATCTCAAGCGATAAAGTTGTTCTTGAAGATGATTATGTTTTGAACTTATCAAATATCGATTATAAAACTAGAAAATCAGCGAATGTTACTCATCTTGTTTATCTTGATGATGTTTTAACTTACGAAGAAAAGGAGGGTATTTAATGGCCATTAATTTAGATCTTAAACAATATATTAACACCTATGGACTTCACAGTATAAAAGTTATAGCAACAGGTGAAGGTTTTAGAAACAGTGAACCAGTTGTAAAAGAGTATAACAATAGTCCGTTTATCATTTACACAGATGATGGTATTGTCGTAACTAACGTTCAAGCAGGAGTGTCATCAATTAATTTGTATGTAGATGAGATTTTAGAAAAGACTATAGAACATGATGCTGAATCAACCGAAGATGTTTTAATTGATTTTTCTAATACTTCAGTAATAGAAGGTTCAATAAACCATTTTATAATTGTAGCACATACGAATTATGGCGATTTTACAAGCAATAATGCCATGACAACGAGGGTATTCGGTGTTAGCGGAATGTATGATTCATCAGTAGCTTTGACAAGAACAGATGATTCGGTTGGCAAAACATATACTATTGATTCAACTACTGGACTAGTTACAAGCGACTTTGATGATGAGTTCCCTTTTAACGCAATGAATGAAGTTACTGTTGGTGATAGCTTGTTTATCTCAATCCCAGAGATGTGGTGGCGTATAGGAAAAGATGCTGAAG
>JAKPKF010000376.1 GCA_029553845.1 bacterium
AGATTTAGTTATTGGTTGGGCGGTGTATGGATTTTATTTAGCGGTTTCAATTTGTCTTTATAATTTAACCAAAGGAACAAAATGACAGCAGTAGAGATGATTCTCTCTGGTGCGATTATCGGACTAATCATCTGCGTAATCGTTATCGGAGACCAAGTACAGGCAATTCGTTCAAAGAGAAAATAGTTGTCTGACCTGCTCCGCCATCGGAGCGGTTAGATAATTAAAAGAAAGTTAGGAGGACTAGAATGAAAAGTAAAACTAAAGCTAAAACAGATGGTAGAACAAAAAGAATTAGAATTTTCTTAAAATTGTTTGATAAATCTGGCAGGGTGGTGATGGATACCTCTAGAATGGTAAAAAGCAAAATAGATGCACTTATCACGAGTGTCCCAGCGGCAGAAACGGCATATATCAAGGTTTGTTATGCACCAGAACTCTACAATGATGGAACTTATAAAATAGACAAAGTACAAAAAGTGTTAAATGACTGGACTTCTAAGGATATGATTAAAACAGCACTAGAGGAGTTTTAATGACCGAAGATACTAAACTAACAATCAAAACAATCATAGCGATCATTGCGGCACTATTCGGAACTTGCTATGGGAATATACTCTAAGTATTGATTTATGTATTACACTATGATACAATAGACATAGTTAATAAATAAGTTGGAGGGAAAAATGTTAGTACGCTACAACGGTAAAGTTATCGCAAAAAAAGATCAAAGGTTCAAAGATGATTTTTGGACTGAGGGTGAAAAAGACCCAAGAATACGAAAGAGAAAGAAAGCCATAAGAATCAATCTATCTTCTATGGCCAAAAGATTTATAGCACTAATACTTGTTCTAGGCTTTGTGGGGCTTCATACGGCTGATTTTAACCAAAATAGTACAACGACACCTGCGGAGGCAGAAAACGCAACACAGGGCGATCTGGAGCCTCCTAGTTGGATAAAAGAGAAGTATTCTGACAAGCAAATAAACGAATTTGACGGAGGTGAAACTGGTGACCTATTTGATAAGTATTTTGGCTCAGAAGCAAACATCGCCAGGGCAATAGCTCAAGCTGAAAGTGGTATGAACGCCGGAGCTGTTTCTAAATTAAACTGGAACGGTACACGAGACTACGGAGCTATGCAGATAAATTCTTGCCACGCTGACAAAGTTGGTGGAAATCTTGAACTATTAAAAGACTTAGAAACTAATATACGGGTTGCCAAAGAGATCAGAAACTCTTGGCAAGGTTGGACTGCCTGGACAGTTTACAATTCTGGGGAGTACAAAAAGTATCTCTAGTAAAGACTAATTTAATTAAAAAACCTATTGACACAAAGTAATACGATATGATATTGTGTAACTAAGAAAGGAAAACATTATGAAACAAAGAATTAGCGTAAGTATGGACACAAGATTGGTAAAAGCACTTGACGATCTGGCGGCTGACAAAAGGATTCTACCGCTCAACAGATCACAGCAAATTGAGGAGCTATTGGTACAGCTTCCGGAAGTACAAAAAAGACTATTAGTTAAGGAGTGAGATGATAACACTACAAGAGCTTTACGATGTAGGGATGGATTCTGACGAAATAGAAGACGCTTATAGAAAGGAGCGAGATGAAAACAGTCAAGAATAAGAAAAACACAACTCACACAATTTACAAAGACGGGAACGGCAAGAGACTTCCGGGATGCACTACTATTGTAGGACTTTTGGACAAGCCTCAATTAAAAGTCTGGGCCAATAGAATTGGTCTCGATGGTATAGACCTTAACTCGTATATGGACGACTTGGCTAATGTTGGAACTTTGGCTCATGAGATGATTCAATCTCACTTCACTGGCGAAGAACTAGATTTAGACGAGTTTTCCAAGAACGATATTGACCGAGCAGAAAATGCCTTAATCTCTTTCTACAACTGGATTGACACAATGCCGATCAAACCTATATTGAACGAAGCCAAACTATCTAACAACGACTTTGGTGGAACAGTAGATATGTTGGCAGAGATAGACGGCAGAAATGTATTGATAGATTTTAAGACCGGATCAGGAATTTATGACGATATGGGCTATCAACTGGCTGGATATAAGATATTGCTAGAATCCAATGGGTACAAAGTAGATCAAGCGATGATAGTTCGGGTCGGTAGAGATGAGCAAGAGGGATTTGAGGTAAAGAGCTTTAGCGATCTTTCAAAGTACGAAGCCATATTTAATCATTTATTAGCAATTTATAAACTGAAGAGGGCAAAATGAACGACAAACTAATTAAAATTCAAAACGAGCTTTCAGTTCCTAAGAATCAATTTAACTCTTTCGGAAACTACAACTACCGGTCTTGTGAGGATATTTTAGAAGCGGTCAAGCCGCTTTTGAAGAGAGAGGGTTTATTAATGACAATTCAGGACAATATCGAAGAAATTGGCGGTAGAAACTATGTCAAATCAACGATAGAATTAGATGATGGCACAAAAAAATATATGTTTTCTGCTTATGCCCGAGAAGAAGAGTCTAAAAAAGGTATGGACGGCTCACAGATCACCGGCGCTTCGTCAAGCTACGCACGAAAATATGCTCTCAATGGACTTTTCCTGATTGACGACACAAAAGACTCTGACGCAACTAATAAGCACGAAGAAGAAATGCCAAAAACCGGATCACCTTATCCGGTATCTGAAAAACAAAGAAAACTAATTTATCTGCTCTACAAAGAGAAGAACGGCGAGGAAATGCCGGAAGAAGAAAAAGAAAAGATCAGAAAACTCACATCAAAACAAGCAAGTGATTTAATTACTAAATGGAAATCACAAACCGAGGAGCAACCGGCATTAAGAGATGAGGAAGAAGAAGCTCCAGAGATCGACATAGACGAGATACCATTTAATAACTAGGAGGGTAAAATGACCAAAGCAACTGAAAGAGTTATCAAAGCACTAAAGACCGGCAAAAAGTTTCACTCAAAGGAACTATTTGAGATCGCCGAGACTTGGGATTGGCGAAAGGCGGTATCTAACGCTAAAAAGGAACTCAAAGATTACGAGTGGCACACCGAACAAGCTGATAAAGGTATGAAATACTACTGGATAACTCCGATATGTGATGCTCAAAGGGTCTTCGGTGGGGAC
>JAKPKF010000399.1 GCA_029553845.1 bacterium
ACCCCACTGAATTTTAAAACTGGAGGTAGTTGTATTTGATTCTATAGTAGAAGGAGATGGTGTAGCCAATTTTTCTTTTACCGTTACTTCATAAGAACAAGTGGAAGCATCATTACTGGTAGTTAAATCATACATTACAGGGTCAGTGAAATCATTCGCAGTTGTGCCACTGGCCTGAGTTGTATCCCCAACTTTTACTGTAGCCCTTGGTGCTGTGAAAGTAGCTACTAAGTTAGTAACATTAGTGTCATTCGGAACAACTACTTTGATGGTTTTATTGGTATGATCAATGGTTCCGGTTGCAGGAGGATTACTGAAAGAAAATGCAGTAATCGCCAGTGGGGTAGCTTTTAGCTCTGCGCTTATTGGATTCCCATCTTCCTCATAAACTGCTTGAACTTTATATCGATACTGATTTCCATTGGTCACATCGGTACCGGTATCTATATAATTATAAGTTCCCTTACCTTTATCAAGATAGATACTTCCAATATTGGTTTCATTGCGCAGAATATTAAAATAACGCAAGCCAGTACCTGTTGGTAGTAATCCAGCTGGATTATTCCAAGTTATTTTAACATAGCTATTGCCTACATCAGCTATCAATAAGTCACTGGGAGGATTGTTGTTAAAATTAATAGCACAACTGTTAGTTGTTTGTTTATCTCCTACGACCCCAACCAATTTCGCATTATCAACTGTAATTTTAACATTACTTACACTGGCTGCAAATTCGTGATAAGTGGCATTCCCGGAAAGATAAACTCTGATATTAGATGTCTCCAGGCATTGAACTTCGCTAACCTCAAGTCCAGCTGGTAAATTCTGAACGGTAATATTATTTTTTGTTATGTTAGAAACAAAAGTAGTATTTGTAGCATCTATCCTAAGATATGCATCCGAACTTACGACGCCAGTATTGGCAGATGTTTCTGTAATTGTCTTGTAAGTGGCATTGAATTCTATAATTGGTGCTCCTGTAACTTGACCTGTCGGAGAACTTAAAACTGTTATGCCTGGACTTAATCCTGTTGCAGCTTTAGGAGTAACCTCAAATTTTAGATATTTTCCTAAATCATCTTGAACAACTGTATAGGTTTTACTTGTTGCTCCATCTATCTCAGTATAAGTTCCTGATTGACTGTCACTTATTAACCAACGAAAAGTGGTTCCGCTTTCAGTATCGTTATCGGCGTCATAATATGTATATGAACCACTTAATGTTTGTCCTACTTTAGCAAATGCAGGATTTGCTATTCTAACATTTTGAGCTACTGGGACAACATTCCTATTGATATCCAAGTATGTATAATAATCTGATGGGGAGCCATATCCTGATTCCTGTACAAATGAATATACAGTATTACCATCACCATCAGAATCTCCAAATAATCTGAATTTAACTCTAATTTTGTTCTGATTAGTAGGTGGAGTTGGAAGAACAAAGGAGACAGTATCAGTAAAAGTTCCATTGGTACTAATAATTCTATTTAATGGACGAACATTAACATAAGTATAACTGTCTTGTGTGTCATTGTTCCACCAATATAATCTTAGCTGATTATTGTTGGAACCGTTTGTTGCATAACCTAAACATTCAACTGATCCCTGAGAAGTAAAATCAGATGTAGTATAGTTCAAATATACAATAACTCTTTCACCTAAATGAATTGTTTGCCCTCCCCCAGCTGCTTTAATACCTACTTGATTAAGAGTCAATGTTTGTCCTACTAACACTATAGCCCACAATAAAATGACTGATAAGATAAAAAGTTTCTTTTTCATTATATCCTCCTGAAATATATATACTTTTTACTTAAATTTCCTTGTTCAGGATTTGGACTTGAAGTTCATTTTCAATGTCCCTATAAATACTAATTCTCTTTAAGTAAAAAGCAAGAACTCTGTCAAGTAAAAAAACGGATAATTAGGGTAATTGAAACTAACAAATCAAGAAGTATTATGAGAAGAGTTGAATAGAAATAGAGAGATGTTTATCTTTTATTTTTGTTATATTTACTATTGGTGTTTCTATTAGCTTGATTTGAGGGCAGTTACAAAACTACAGAGGTAATTATTTTTAACATTAGAGAGCATAAATACAGGGGACATTTTTG
>JAKPKF010000426.1 GCA_029553845.1 bacterium
CTGATACACCCTGCGGTGCAATCATCTGTTTTATATTTACTACATACTTTATTATACCAACACTTCTCTGCGTCAAACACATATTCATATGCCATGGTTTACTTCCTTTCATTGAATATATGATGACTCATAACCTCAATTGTTTTATTATGAGCATTTCGTCTTCGCTCAATCATCTTTATAAATTCAATGATATCTTGCTCACTCTCTGCCATCCAATATCCACCACCCTCGGTTTCCTTTGAGCAGATTGGATACTCAACTCTCAACTCTGTAATTAAACCTTTGACCGCTCTTGAAGTTAAGCGGGTCAATCTACTGAGTTCCGGTCCCGGGATAGCCTCCTCTCGCGTCTTCGGTATGAGACTTAATATAATTTCCTTATGGTCTTCTCTCGAATGATTTTTCATCTTCATTGCCCCCTTTATAAATTGTTGTTCAAATATTATATAGAATAATACTTGAGTTTATAAAAGGTCATCAACCAAAACTGGTAATTTATAATTTAATTCGGTCAATAACATATTTGCCACCTCTCTGATTTGAGGGTGAGCAGCTTTTGAAGTCCTGAGTTTTAAGAAATGCCTCCACTCTCTCAAGTTGGCAGTCATCACGATTTCTGTCTTGACGCTTGTTGGTAAAACATCTCTTGCTTCCTCGGGTAAGCATCCCCAATCTAACATATCAAAATATGCTTGCTCTGCATTCTCACATGGCATTCTCACATGCCTGCCTCCAGATATCATATCCTTGAGTACCTCTTTTTAAGAAGATTGGTTTGATTACCGTAATCTCTCCCCCAAATCCATTCTTAGCATAGTTACAATATCTGGTAGATTCTTGACTATATGATGCCAATCTATGTCTGACCATCTCATGTGATACCCCTCTATCAACAATGAATTTTACTGAGAAGCTAAAATGCTCAATAACTGATTCATGACCTCTCTTTAGAATTGATGAAATAAATTTCACTGCTGATTCCGGGGTAATCTTATCCTCTGACTTATAACATACCCTACCTGCAATCTCTAATTTCTTTAGAATCATCTCAGGGTTTAGTTCATCTAATATCTCAATACTTGGTTTAATGATTTTCATTACTTACTCTCCTCTCTGCTTAAGCTTCTGCTTACTTCAAATCCATTTGGATATCTTTTCTTTAGTTTATCAATATTCATTTCCATGATGGTTGCTAAATCATATCCGATTCCCTTCTCATTTTAGCAAAGGAATCCCCATAATCATGATTCTTCTTTTCATATAAATCTGTCATGGTCTTGCAAATCATCTCATGGGTCAATACCTTTTCATTAGCCATCATCTTCCTCTTAAAATTGAATTAAGTTGCCATCATCATCTGTGGCAAGATTCTTCTCAAATTGCTCTTTTTCTTCTTTGCTCATATTAACTACCGCCTCTACCTTTCTACCTGCGGTATTATCAAACTTAGGTTTTGCAAAATTGTTTTTCTTATCTTTCTCCCACGAAGCGATAATCTGCATATAACCACCTGCTATTGCATTATTAATTTTATCAACAGCAACCTTTGCATTCTCTCCTGCATAATCTCTCAAATCATCTAAAATGATTTTCCATTGATTTGGTTGAAGGCCTTTCTTGACTCTCATATTGAAATACTCAAGTAACTTTTCCCTAATATTTTCATTCTCAGTAAAGGCATTTATCATATTTCTCATAGTTACTATATCTTTGGCCTTTTTAGCTTTTTTAGTTTCTTTAGGGATTAAAGATTTTTGTTTTTGGGTAATAATATCTTTAGATATTATTTCATCTTTTTTAGTATTAATTATTTTAGTATTATCAGTGAAGTTTTTTTGTATACCCTCTACAATATTTTTTGTATAGGTATTCAAATTTTTTTGTATAGGTATATTATTTGCTATGCTGATGTAGCGGCTTTGAATTTCCTTGCTATTCTCTTTATAGATGAGCTGTACATCTATGTAGCCATTTTTCTGGAGGCTCGAAATCCAATTCGATATTGATGTTTTAGTGACCCCATATAACTCAGCAAAATAAGCATTTCCTGCCCAGCAATAACCTTTATCATTACATAGGGCGGTTATCTCAGCATAAAGTAGTTTAGCGTTAGGAGTGATATTTTTATCATATCGTACATTAGCAGGTAATACTGCATAATAATTTCTCTGAACTAATTCATCCATTGACCTTGCCTCACTTTCTATTTCCTTTAGTAATATAAAAGATATGGTTCAAGAGTTCGCGGCTCTATCCCCATACCTTACGGTAATCAGTATTTACTTAGTATCAGTACCGTGAATACCGATTACTCCTATATTATAGATGATAGACCAAAATCAATCAAACATTATTTTCCTTGTTTTAGCATCGAAACAATATCCGATACCTGCTTATCTACTTGACTATGGACCTCATCCCAAAGCATTTCTTTTTCTTTCTCAAAATTGATTTGACCCTCTTCTACTAAATCAATCGGAAATGCTCTTTCCTCCTGAAACTCAAATGTATAGAAGCTCTCATTGAGTTTTACGCTAACCCTACTGGTTGCTCTAATTAGAGTTGGAACTGCTTGACTAAAATATTCTCTTTGTTTTGCCATCTCATCTCACCTACTTCTTAACTTTCGATACTCTGAGGGTTACCACTTCTTTTATGGTCTGGCATGGTGCTAATGCTGCTGCATCTACTTTTCCATTGTAGATTGCATTCTCAAGAGCATCCATATCTACATATTCCTTTTTCTTGATGATACCTCTTACCTTCATCTCTTTGAGTTTTTCAATCAATGCTTCCTCAATAAAATCTTGTCTTTCAGATACTGAGCAAGTTGCTTTGATATCTCCCGCTACAAATTCAGATAGGTTAGATGCTCGCATCAGGGTTTTAATCTCTGCATTTTCCTTATCTACCACTTTCTTGATTGAGTCCATTTCTGACTTTTGCATGTGATAGATTGGGAGTAGCTCGGTTAATCTTTCCTCTGCTCCCTTCTCCTTAACTGGTACTCCAAGGTCATCAAATAATGATAGTTGTTCAAGTTTTCTCTTTGCCATTTGTTTTTCCTCCTTATAATTTGGAATCAAATATTATATAGAATATTTAACTCTTTTGTAAACCGTCCCTTATCTTCTTATTCTTAAGGGCTCTCTTTCCTCTATCTCCCCAATACCTTGCGTTATAGGCACCCATCAATCCACCTCTACCTTTTGGTACCCATCTCTGGAATTCCTCAAGTAGTGGTAGGTCTTTTGAGTCCCAATACCTGGTTGCTCTGACCCCATTCTGCTCATACTTTGGCAAGGTAGGTACATCTTTTGGTTTGTCAAACTCATCACTCATATACCACTTATACCAACTATTGAGGGTTGGCACTGAGATATCAAGATGTTGGGCCACTTTAGTTGCAGTCATTTTCATAATTATTTCCTCCCATGTAATTTGATTTGCATATATTCCTGTAAAACTCTGATAATATCATTGTCAAGTCCTTGAGGGTCTCTGCCATATCTTTATTATTTATAAGCAATTGATAAAATAAAATCAGATAACTTTTGCACTGGAATATGTTTTATTTTTATTAAATTATATTCCTTGTCAAAAATTTTTAACGTGCAATCACTATCTAAAATTGTATTTTGAGTTAACTGGTAAATGAATTCATTTCTTGTAAATTCAATCATCTCACCACCTCCTCAATCTTAATAATAGAACCCTCAAGTCCTGAGTTTGATACATTTCCAAGTTTCTTGGTTAGGTCGTCAAGTTTATCAACATCTACTATAAATTCCATGATATTTCCATTTATAGTTACATATTGATTATTAGCATCCGTATGAATATCTTGCTTAATATCTCCGACCATAGCATGAAATACAATCCCGCTATCAAGGGTCACTCTAAACTCTTTCCCGACCTCATCAGCATAATAAGTACCTACCGCCACAAGATAACTACCATTGAATTTTCTAAATCCTTCTGAGTCAGTATAAGCAAGTTGCTGGAGATGCCATTGCCTTGATGATTTATTAGTAATCTTCCTATAATCCATATAAGTTTTGAATGAGCCATCTGCATCTTCAGGTAACCCCATTGAAATATACCCTGACCCTCCTATTTCGCTGTCAGACCCAACGATATTATGCTTGCCGAGTAGTTGGTCGGTCCCTTGAATTGTTTCCGTATAACCCGTATAAACTGGTTTAATCACTTCGACCACATTTGGTTCCAAGTTTCTATTGACCTGCCAAATCAGATACCCAAATACCAATACCGTGATGATTATAATACCTGCCATTTCTCTTCTCTGCTTTTTTATCTGATTCCTTTTGAAAGCTCTCATCTTTCTATTGCATTCTCTGCATTCTTCATAAGTGTTCATAGTTTTTTATCCCCTTAAAGTTTGATTGGTTTGATTTCTACTACCTCGATTGCTTCGATTCTATCAATGTAATATTGACCACCATTGATGGATAAGTATTGCTCTGCTATCTCTTCCTCACTATAATTCTTAAAAAGTTCTAGGAAATCATATTTAGCAAATTCATCTTCATGCTCCATCACATACTCTTCAATTAGTCTGAGTAGGTCATCTTTCGGTGACCCCTCAATCTCAATCATTTTAGTCCATGCTGTTCCAGTACTGAAATAAATTTTTAACATCTCATTTCCTCCCCTATCCTAATAGATAATCAATTACTTCTGATTTGTTAAGGTCTACCTTTCCATCTACCAAAGCATCTGCCATAGCTCCTTTTTTATAAATGAGTTCTTCAATTCTTTCATCAATCGTATCCTTACAAACAATCGTGATAATATTGACATTTGAGGTGGTCCCGATTCTATGTGCTCTATCTTCCGCCTGCTCTTTATTTGCTCTATTCCAAGGACTATCAAGAAATATTACGGTTGATGCCGCCGTAAGAGTAAGACCGGTTCCCATTGCTCCAATTGTTCCAATTATGACTTTACATCTTGGGTCGGTCATGAATCTTTCTTGCTGCGCTTTTCTATCTTTAGTCTCTCCGGTGATGATTGCTGGGTTGAATCTTTTTAGTCTTTCCATTGTTGGTCCTGTCATATCGGTCCAGTTACTAAAGATGATTGCCTTCTCACCATTCTCAACCAATTCTTCCACAATCTCCTCAAGTCTATCAAGTTTTGCGCTCTCTTTGATTTGACTGCTTAATATCCCGGTAAATCCAGTAGCTTGTCTGAGTCTGATTAATTGAGCAAGTGGGTTATTGCTAACCTTGATTTTATCAATCTGCTCTTTAATCTCTTGCTTCACCTCATTATAAACTTTCGCTTGCTTGCTGCTCATCTCTACATATTCGATTGAGTGGAATTTCTCTGGAAGGTCAAGAGCATCTTTCTTGAGTCTTCTTAGCATCAATGATTCCAGGTTACTCTGAAGCTCTCCCAGATTTTTATATCCTACCACCTCATATCCACCATATCCTCCCATTACGCAATAATGCTTTTTGAATTGGTAGAATGAGTGCTTCTCAAATCCCAACCATTTGAGTACAATATATAAATCAAGTGGGGTATTCATTAGAGGAGTTCCGGTCATTGCTATTCTGGTTTCTGGATTGACCTGTAAGATTGCTTTTCCTTGCTGAGATGATGGATTCTTGCATTTATGGATTTCATCAATCGCTACCATCTCAATCTGACCATTCTGAGTCAATTCCTTGACTTTTTTTAGAATATCCTGGTCTCTCAAACTCTCTATATTTGTGATTAGGAAATAATCTTTTGGCAATTTATTAAGGTCTGCTAATTTATCTTTTGATGAGCCGATAACCTCTTTGCCTTTGGAATTGATTTTAGTTCCTAATATATGAGCACTTTCATTTGAGTGAGTCCCAATCTCTGATTTCCAATTCCATTTGAGACCATTTACTCCGCAGATAATTAAGCAATGTTTATATCCTTTTGAAATCTTTTTCGCTACTGCTATATCAATTACCTGTTTTGTTTTTCCAAGACCCTGCTCGTCCCCTAAAAGAAATCTATCATGCTTTAACCCATATTCAAATCCTTCAATCTGATGGTTAAAAGGATTGGTTTTGAAATTAAACCCCTTTGGTATCTTGACCTCTTTTGGTGCTAATGCTTTATAATCCCCGGTTATTGTAATCTCTTTATCTTTTATTGAGTTGATGATTTGTAGTAATTTATTTGCCGGCACCTCCCATTCTTTATTTGCTGCGTGCCAGAATCTACTGCTTTGATTCCTCATCAATCCCACCAATTCTGCATCGTATGGAAAGCTTATAAATGCACTTAAGTCTCCATTGACTTTCTGAGCTTCTTTAATCTGAATGCTTATCATCTTTATTCCTCCTTATAACAAGTGTTTTGAGTTAGATTCTCATCTCTTACTAATATTATATAACATATTGAGATGGAAGTCAACACAAATAATAAAAAAAGTAAAGCATCAAGACCAAAGTCCCAATGCTTTACCTATTATAAGGAAGGAGTGGTTAGATATTTAATTTTTAAGCTCTTGAGTGATAAAATTTAATTCCTTGACTGTCGCTTCAATGATAGTATCTAATTCCTGGGGGCTGAGCTTAAATCCTTTTGAATTTAGAAAATCAATTACATATTGCTTACGCTTTGACCCATCAGGGTCTTGAATCTTGAGAATCTGCTCTGCTGCGAGAACTGCAATCTCTACGTAGCGATAAATTTCATTTCTCTTTGACTCGGTATATTTCGATTTGACATATGGGGCAACCACTGCCGTCATGATAGTACCAAGTAGAGCAATTACCGCTAAAATGATTTGTATTGTACCATTATCCATTTTCTTACCTCCTTAAATGAGCATCAAGTCTTTAGTAAAGACCCAACTTACAATCTCTTTGATGAGCGCCTTATCTCCTGCAATCTGCTGCACCGTATAGGTCTTTGGTTTGACCCAGTCTGGTATGGTCTGACCCGTAGCATATTTGTTTCCGATAATCTTAACCTTCGAACCAACTCTCACCTCAGGAGGGGGCGTCTGAGCGGTTCCTTCTTTCCTCTCTGATACAATATAAGTCTCAAATCCGAGTTTCTTGAGTCTCTCGGCAAGAGCCTCAGCATTTTTCTTATTTGAAAATGCTCCGGTCTGGACTTTATATAAAATCTGGGTGGGTTGAGGAGTAGGATTAGCAGTCGGTTGGTTATTGAGTCTTTTGTTGACCATATCTGCTATATATGGAAACTTTGACTCAAGATAAGGACCGGGACAACTGGTATTTGCGAACATTTTATGCATCGTCAGATTTCCTGTTTTATCTCCGGTAAAGTTTAATCTCTTGATATTATTTCTCTTGCAGATATCAACGCATAGGTCAATAGTTTTATTGAGGGCAATATCTGATACTTTCCAATCTGGAGCACCAGTAATATTTGCCACCTCAATCGTCACCGCTTGGTTATCATTATCTGAACTTGAGCTGGTCCATGCTCGATTCTTTTCCTCTACATACATACCAACTCTTCCGTGATTATCTACTCCATAATTTGATGAGGCTTTTCTCTCTTTGGGCGCAAATATATTCCCGACCTGCTCAACCGTTAAATTGCCGGCCACATGATGAATCGTGATTTTAGTAATCGGTTTATTTCTCGGATTACTGCTGTTTGGTGATATCTTCATGTATGAAACTAAAGAACTATTGCTCACTACCTTCATCCCCCTTTCCGTCACTTAACTCTTTTAATGTATCTTCAGTTGCAGCTTCTTCCTTGCCTAGTTTAATACCAAAAAGATTATCAATCCTTTTCACATCTTCCTTCATCTTTTTCTTCACTCCTTTTCTTATCGCTTGATATTTTATCTAACTCCTCTTCCGAGACATACTCCTCTAACTTTCTTCTAACCACAAACCTGAACATTCCCACCTCTAGTCCGGCATCTGATAAATTCTCTAGCACTGAGAGTACATCTCTAAAGAACATCAATAAGAAAACTACTTGAGTAAACCATATAGCTATTTCTGAGATTATTGTCATGTTGTAAAGGAACCCGCAAATAATTAACATTATCCCAAAAACTATAAGTTTGTCCAACGTCCCTTTTGCTAGTCTTTCGCTCCTAATCTTCCTTAACTTAATAGCTTTTCGAAATCCTCCATTGTTTCTTGAAAGTTCAAATAGTTTTGTCATAACATCGAGAATAATTATACCGAGGACAGCAGCCGCTCCCAACTTGTATTCACTTGTTGGGAATAAAAACCTCAATAACATTGACCCAACCGCTGAAATAAAAACCATAATATGATTGGTAAATAAATCACTTAAATAACGCCAAGAACTTTTCCATTCCATATTAAACCTCCATAGCATCGTGAATTTAATAGTACATTACTTATCTCTTCCTTTTTTTTGTTATTTAATCAAATTTACACAGCATAAGGCTCTCTAATAATCAACTCATATTCTTCCGCCGTAATAACTTTTCCCACGACATTGTAAACTCGTTCTTTACTCCATAACCCTTTGTCGTAGTACATCTTCACCCTATCAAACCAACTCATATATTCGCTCCTTTCTTAAAAATATTTTTGCGTAAGTATAATCTTACATCCGGGGTAAACGTTGACTCCGTAGTCGCCGCCGGCGGTACCACCCACTCTAACTCCGCTTTCTAATTTCAAATTTTTTCCATCTATAGCTTTTCCTTCAATTCCATTGACGTATTTACCAGCTCTTGTATTCTCGGTGTTGTTTTCAAATGTGTAATTGTACACTGTACATTCATAGTTGAGTGCGGGTAAATTATATACACGCATAAACTCAGGAAATCTCTCGTAGTATTGGAATTCGGTCACTTCCCATTCTTGGGTGACTACCCGAAACCCCCCAGAAGAGGGAATCCCTTCACTTGCCGTCACCACAATATCCCTATCGCAGTATTTGCCACCAACAGGGAATTTTACAGTGTTGCCGCTTTCGACTTCAAACTTGTAACTCATACGGATTCCACCTCGCCCTCATAGACAGGCAGTGCAGCCAGCACAGCGGAAACCATTTCAGACTTGTCTGCTTCGGTGAAGTAGTCTACCCCTTTTACCGGGGTATAGCCATCTTGACCTTTCAAGGATAATATAAAATCTTCTTCACTACCTATATTGCCTAAATCTAACCATTCTTGGTATGCACTTTTACCAGTTTTCTCTTGTTCACCTGTGCCAACGATAGTAACATCTATACTAAGACCTTTGTTATCAAGTTCACCAACCAGCTCACCTTCACTACTAATTGCACCTATTAGTTTGTTATTCATAGGTAACCTCTCCCTTAATTATGAACTTACTTTCTGGTACTATTGTTTTTACAGTACCATCTGCCCTATTGAGTTGTATATCATAAACATAACTTCTAAAACTCATAGACTTAGTATCATCAGGTAAAATGTTTATATATGCAATTCCATCTGGGAACTCCGTTATAACCTTTTGCATTTCTTTTTCCTCTTTGTTGACAGAAGTTTTAACTGTGAAGTACAAAGTATCCCCATCTTCTAATGGAACACCAACTCCTTGGGCATCTTTACATGATATCTTTATAGTTTCTGTGTCACCTCGTATCATTGATATATTATAGCCTTGAATTTCCATACTCCACCTCCGACATTATGGCAAGATAATCAATATCTGCTCTTAATCTTAGGTTATCTGTTAACTCTTGTCTTTGTTTTTCTTGGTTATATATTTCCTCACCTTTATTAAATACTTCCAGTGCTTCATCATACGAATTAAACTCTAATCCGTTAAACCATTCATTTTCCGTTTGGTCTATTGCTTCTGTTGTAAAGTCAATGTTCTTGGTGGTTAGCTTTTGCTCAACTTCGTTTTTATGTCCTTCTGATATACAATCTTCTTGCATTTCTTGTTCATCTTCTTGCCATGTGACTTTATATCGAATTAACTCAACTTTTTTCCCTAACATTCTAAACATATTACTACCTCCTTATGGTAAATTATTGCCACTATCGTATTTGTTACCCCAAGCACTATTACCAGTACCACCACCGATTACTACCGCCTTACCCATACAGTTATTGGAG
>JAKPKF010000429.1 GCA_029553845.1 bacterium
ATCATAGATACTTACAGAGATGGTGGTCAAGATCATCGTCTCTACCACGAACAATATTTAGGAGAGGGTTAGATGACAATTGATAATTATTCGGGATGTGAAAAATGTCCTCTTCGAGATAGACCAACTCTTCTCCGAGAAATTTCAGTTCAGTACGATCTAATGGTTTTAGGAGAAGCTCCTGGTCAAACAGAGATTCGGTTAAACGCTCCCTTTGTAGGATATTCGGGAAAGCTCTTACGATCTACAATATTAAGTTTGGGAGGGAATCCTCAAGGGATTTTCTATTCAAATGCCTGTATCTGTAATCCTCTTAAGAATAAGACTCCCTCACCAACGATCGTTCGAAATTGCAATAATCGGTTACTCGAAGAAATTCGAACAGTCAAACCTAAAAAGATTCTAGTTGTTGGAGCTGTAGCTCTTGCTGCTCTAATCTCCCCAGGGAAATCAGCCCCAATTACGAAATACTTAGGTCAGGGATTTCTTTGGGAGTTTGAAGGGAGTCCTATTTATGTAGTTGCAACGTATCATCCAGCTGCTGTTCTTAGAGATCATGATCTGTTCCGAGACTTTGCTAGAGATATTGCTAAATTTCTTGCTCAAGATGAACCATACCCTCCTCCTGAAGTTACAACTTTAATCTGTAAATCTCCCGAAGAAGCATTGGAATATCTAGAAGAATTCAAACAAGCATCTCTTTTATCCTGTGATCTTGAAACTACAGGGTTCTCGCCTATCTCAGATAAGATCTTATCTTTTGGGTTTGGAGCTTTAACTCGTGATTCTCAGGGGGTCTCTCTAATAATCCCTACAGGAATTGGGATTATGGAAGATAGTCGAGTTAGGGATAAAGTTAGAGATCTCCTAAAAACCTATCCCAGCCCTTTAGTCTTCCATAATCTCAAGTTTGACTTACAGTTTATCCAAGTATACTTTCAAGAATTAATAGAACCTATCTTTCCAGAAGATACTATGCTTATGCAGTATGCTCTTGATGAGAGAAGTGGGGGAGAATCAAGTTCAAATAGTAGTGGTCGATCTTATCACATACATGGGCTTAAAGATCAAGCTAGAATTCGATATGATATTCCCGATTACCATTTTGATTTTAATTCTTTCTATAGTAGACCAGGAGTTACAGCAAGAGTTAATATGCTTAAAGGTCTTCCCTACTCTCAAGAGGATCTTCTTTTAGATCAAGACTCTTGGGAAGAGATGTTCATCTACCAGGGACAGGATTGCTATATTACCATTAGAATGTACCCCGAACTTCTTGAGGAACTCAATCTAGAAAGTCCTCGTCTCTATGAACTAGTTCGAAATATCTTGATCCCAGGGGCTTTATTCTTTACTCAAGTTGAAGTGACTGGAGCCCCTATTGATATTGAATATCTAGAAAAGATCCAGTCTCAGATGAAACAAGAACTCGAAGAAATGCTCCCGATATTCATGCCTAAAGCTTTAGAACTAGGATTCGAAGATTTCAGTCCTATGTCAAACCCAAAGGTAAAAGATTTTCTTATAGCTCTAGGGATGAAGAATCTCAAATCAACAGAAAAAGAAGTTCTATCTCTTGAACTTCATAAGGGGAATTATAGTGAAGAAATCACAACAATTGTTCATACTTTGATTGATTATCGCCATAAAGCTCGAACTTTAAAGAAGGATATCATTGGTCTCTTAGAAAAAGTTGACTTAGATGGGAGGGTTCGCCCCGACTACCTCCTTCACGGAACTTCTACAGGAAGACTAGCTTGTAGAGACCCAAATCTTCAGAATATCCCTGCTCTAATGGGACCAATGATTAGGTCTTGTTATGTAGCAGGAGGCCCTGAAGATCAGGGAGAGTATCTCTTGATGGAGGCTGATGAATCTCAACTAGAACTAAGAGTTGCTGCCTGGGAGTCTCAAGATGAAGCAATGATTCTTATTTTTGAAAATGATGGGGATATTCACAGAAAAGTTGCATCAGATATGTTCAAGAAACCTCAAGAAGAGATTACTAAACATGAAAGGTATCTAGCAAAATATGTTGATTTTGGTGTTATCTATGGTCGAGGCGCTAAGAGTTTGACTGAAGGGTGGGAAGCTCAGTATGTCATTGATAACTTAGGAGGCAGAGCGTGGACTCTTCAAGAAGCTCAAGCTCTATTAGATGATTTCCTTAATGGGGTTCCCGGACTAAAGAAGTGGATTGAAAAGCAACATAAGTTCGTCAGAGAAAACCATTATGTTGAGACAGCAACAGGACGAAGGAGACGATTCCCTCTTGTTCTTAGAGATACGGAATTTTCAATTGAGAGACAGGCTGTAAATACCCCAATTCAATCTCTAGGGTCTGATATTGTTCTTTCAGCAGCAATTCGAATTCAAAAGAGACTCCCTGAAGGAGCTACTATTATCCCAATTATTGTTCATGATTCAATCATGCTACGTGTTCGTCGAGATCTTATCTCTGAAGTTCACGATATTGTTAAAGAAGAATTAGAGACTCCTCTGATCCCAATGAATGTTCCTCTTAAAGCAGACTTTAAGATTGGGTGGTCTTGGGGTAAGATGGTAAGTTATTCAGAATATGATCCTGAGGTTAATTATGTCAACTACACTTCCGAAGATTTTGACCTCTAAGTGGTGGCTAGAGGGACTAGAAGGAGTTCAAAAAACATCTGAAGGATGGGTAGC
>JAKPKF010000433.1 GCA_029553845.1 bacterium
ACTAATGCAGAAAAAGAAGTAGTATCTAGAATTGTATCTCATGTAGTTAAAAAAGAATTTATGGACCCTAAAACTTGGAAATATGTAACAAATAAGGGTACACTAAGAACTTCCCCTACATTTGGAGAAGGACTCGGAAGAAATTTAAAGGGATTCAATAAATTTAGTCAATATACACTTCATTCTCAGATTATGCGTGAAGTATCTGAAATGTTGAAGATAACTGAAGCAGCAAGTCCCGCTAAAATTACACGAGAGCAGCGTATGGCTTACGTGTATGATCGTTACATGCTTCTTTTGAAGGCATCAGAAGATACTTTAATGTCTAGAGGTATTTCGCCTATTGTTGGAAAAGGTGAAAGAGGCTTACCTTTATCTTTGTATGATGTTTTATCTGTAATGCCTAGAAATATTGTAGAACATCGTATGATGGATAGATTACGCCATATTCCTCCTACTAACTGGCTAGATGCAGCCGGTACATTGGCATATGCGGTTTCTAGAAATGTCCCTATTGACTCAGTAATCGAAAATAAAGTACTTTCTGCTCTGATGCAAGAAATGGGTGGCGCCAATACTTTTGCCGCTTCTGTTTATAAGGGCATGGCGACAGGTGGTAAACATAAGTTAATGGCAGCCAGTGATATTGAGCGACTAGTAAAGAAGTTCATATCAGCCGCCCCTCAATTTGCTGCTGCTGTAGAGAGAAATTCTGCTCGTGCTAGCATTAAGTATGGGCAGTATGTAGAGGCTTTACGAAAAGAAGTTATTGACGGTCTTATTAAAGACATAACTATTAACATAGGAAACTCTAGCGAGATTTTAAAAATAGTAGATGATTTAGACTCATATGTAACACAGGCTGTTCGTACTGTAGATGAGCCCGTACTTGAAGGTGCTGCTGAGCAAGTGGCCGCTGAGTCTATTGCTGCTGTTAACAACATTATTCCAGTCGCAGAAATTCAATCAGCATTAAGGTCTGAACGTCTATTTATCAATAAGGGCGTAAATCCTGGTTCTGCTATAATAGATGACGCTCTTAAAACTGTTGATGAACTAGAGATGCCAAAAGAATATGTCGCTGATATGTTTGAAAGACTGCAATTAGCACAAGGTGTAGCCTTTCTTAGAAATATTTTCCCACATATTGGAAATAAATCACTTAGACCATTCTTTTTAGCGCATCAGAGCGCTGCTAAAGCAGTCTCTACTAAATATGCTATGATGCTAGGACGTATAGACAAAACCTATACAAAGACTGAAATTCTAGAGGCTTGGAAGAATATTCAAGATGGAGTTACAGCAGTAGACCCCGCTACTAGAGTAGGCGCTGCACATATTGAACTTTCCCAAGCCATGTCTACCGTATTTAATCTTAGCCCTACTAGGGGTATTATCACTCTATCTGGTCTTAATTTAAAGCACATTAATAGCAAGATGAGTCATTTCGGTATTCCAGAAAAATATCGTTTTACCGGAGACACTTTTGAGAAAGCAATAGTTTCTTACAGAGGATGGGAGAATGTATCCGATCCTCTGGACCTACTTTCTAGAGTCCATACCGCTGTTAGATCTGCTCAAGCAGATAAACTTCTAGCAGATACAATTGCTAGAGAATTTGGTGCTACGGTTGCTACAGCAGAACGTAATGTTAAACTAGTTAATGTAGATAAGTCAACACTTGGTACTTTACTGCAAGGACATTATTTTAGTAAGGAAATTGCTAATCAACTTAGAGTGCTTGAAACTTCTATCGAAGAATTAATGAAGCCTCCATCTATGAATAAATTAGCAAGACTGTATGACTCTGCTATTCACTCGTATAAAGCCGGACTAACTATCTACGTACCGGCTCACCATATGAGAAACATGTATGGAGATATTTGGCTAGCAAGTATGGATGGTTTATTCAATCCTGCTTACTATAAGAAATCGGTAGAAGTTCTAGCATCTAGAAAAACTAACTATAAAGATTTTAATCCAGATGTTTTCAATATTGGATCTTTAGGGAGCGGAAAGCCTGTAGTAACTCTTAGATTTAATGGTAAGCCTGTAGGACTAACTTCTGATAATCTTTACCGTCTTGCTACTTCTAAGGGTGTTCTTACTGACTATACAGTAATTGAGGATTTGGCTGTAGGTGCCTCAGCTACTACTCTAATGACCTCTGTGTCTAAGCAAATTGAAAAGATTAGTCCTTTCAAAGGTGCTGTTCATAGTAGAGTAACCAAAGTCGCTGAGTATCGTGAGCATTATGTTAGAATGGCTCATTTTATTTATGCACTTGAACAGCAAGGAATTCTAAGAGGTAAAACTCTACAGGAAGCAATTGAAAGCGCAGGCCATACTGCTTCTGCTAGAGTTCGTAAATGGCACCCTGATGGTTCGGATTATTCTTCATTTGAACGCAATCAATTAAGACGTATAATTTTATTTTACTCTTGGGTAAGAAAGGCTATTCCTCTTGTATTAGAGGCTGCTTTTACACAGCCTGGTAGATTTATGATCTATCCTAAGGCTATGTATAATATGGCAGAGTCTAATGGAATTGACCTACAGGGAATGTCTGATCCTTTCCCTACTAACCAACTATTTCCAACATGGATGCATGAAGAAGCATTAGGTCCACAGATGGGGAGTACGGGTAAATATTTCGGAATTAAACAAAGTGTCCCTGGGCCAGATGTTTTAGAACAGTATTTTAGTTCTCCGCTAGGGACCATGGGTACTTTAATGAGCAGCGTTACACCTGCTATTAGACTACCTTGGGAAATAGTTATGGACCAAAATACTCGTACTAAATCTGAAATTAAAGATTGGCCTAGTTGGCTATTAAATCAGTTGCCGTATGGCAGCAGAGTTAATACTATGGCAGGAGAACCTGTAGGAATACCCGCTAAGTCTAATATAGGTTATGAACCTCAGTTAGACCTTCCCGGCGGTGCTACATTAGATAAGAAAGGTATCACAGCTCTTAACTGGCTAACTGGTCTAGGAATTACTGACATGAGTAAGCCCTCTTATCAAAAGAGTGCTCAGTTAGAAATGAAGAATAAGAAATGACAGTATCTTTTCCCGAGCCTCAGCAATTTGATTTTGATAGTGCCATTAGACGACGCCTTGGTATTATTCAAAATAATGCTGCCCAAACTCAAAACAGATTTCTTCAGAATTCTATTAGACCCACCAACCCTGTTATACCCGTCAATACTTATAATGAACAATCTGCCTATCCTTCTACAGGAACTAATGATCTACGAAGTAATATAGTTAAAGAGGCTTCTAAATTGAAAGGGACTCCCTATGTATGGGGTGGGGAGTCCTTTTCAGAAGGTGGCTTTGACTGTTCTGGACTAGTTCAATATGTATATGGTAAATATGGAATGAAAGTTCCAAGAACTGCAAAACAACAAGCCTCTACGTTAGGTAAAGTAACACCGATTAATCAGCTAAGACCAGGAGATTTAGTAGCGTGGGGAAACTCACCTGCTACAGCACATCACATTGCTGTATATGCAGGAAATGGGTTAGTATGGGAATCTCCGCATACAGGGGCATATGTTAGAACTAGACAAGTTTCGCCGGGAGCAGGCGTATTTGGTATTTCAATAAGTATGTTAGGATAGTAGAATGGCATATGATTTTCATTCTGCACTACTTCGTAGGCTGGGCGCTATACAAGAAGTAGGAAATATTCCTATTACTAATAATACATTTGATAGACTTAAGCAACAAAAGGAACTATCAAATAATTACTTAGAAGGTATCGGAGATTTTAATACCTTTAGAAATGCCATATCCTCACAAGAGTCTGGTGGTAACTATAGTGCACGTAACGTATCGAGCGGTGCTATGGGTAAATATCAGATCATGCCTGGTAATTTAGGAGGTAAGAATAGCGGTTGGGATTTTGAAGCGCTAGGTTTTGACATAACACCACAACAATTCCTATCAACGCCAGCACTACAGGAGAAAATTGCTAGTTTTAAATTAAAAGAGTATTACGATAGATATGGTCCGGCTGGGGCTGCCGTTGCTTGGTATGCTGGCCCAGGTGCTGTCAAAAAATCATCAAATAGTAAGAAAAGCCAAGGTGCTTACCCCTCTATAGATGCGTATAAAAAAAGCATCTTACGCAGAATGGGATTAATATGACAAAGCATGACCATAATCTAGTATATAAATCTAGAATCGGAGTTACTTTTTTAATAGGTATCGCTCAACT